>JAOARE010000041.1 GCA_025210695.1 Rickettsiales bacterium | reverse complement strand
TTATAGTTATGTGTCCAAGTGATGAAGCAGAGCTGGCTCTAATGCTAAAAACTTCTTTATCTATAGAAAATGCTCCATCAGCTGTACGATTCCCAAGAGGTGAAGCTGTGGGTGTTAAAATACCAAAAGAATTAGACGCTCTCCCTATAGGGAAGGGAAAAATAATTCAAAAAGGAAATAATATTGCCATATTATCCTTAGGAACTAGACTCCAAGAAGCTAAAAAAGCTGGACAATCTTTTAAAGATAAATATAACTTTGATATCACAATTGCCGATGCAAGATTTGCAAAACCTCTGGATAAGGAAATGATTCTTGAGCTGGCAAAAAAACATAAGTTTTTAATAACCATCGAAGAAGGTTCGATAGGCGGATTTGCTTCTCATGTGAATGATTTACTTATCAATAAAGATATTGAAATAAAAAATCTATTTTATCCAGATATATTTATGGACCAAGGCACTCAAGATTCAATGCATGAGAAAGCAAAACTAAATTCAGAACATATCTTCAAAGAACTATCAAAATATATGAAATATAAATAAGAATGAAATACAAAGAAACTCTCAAACACAGACCAAAAACACCCAAGCCATTACCAACTGCAAAAAAACAGCCCTGTAATCAATCTGATTCTGATCAAATTACTTTAGAAGAAGTGGGAGATTCTTCCCCTTCTGCTGATACTTTATACATGGGTGATATTATACTGATTGAAGATTCAACGCATGAGTATTAATTTAGAACCATATCTCATAATTACTATTATAGAAGATCATTCACTCCCTAGAGGAAGAGCAAGATCTCATGCAGTTAGTTTTGATACAGAAGAAGATATTGCAGCTTTTTTAAACAATTCACCTACCAGTAACAACTCTACGGAAGAAGAAAGCAATGCAGAAGAACTACCAACAACTAATACCGAAGATGGTAATCTCTGGTTAAATTGGGAGTATGATGCATCTAGTTAAAAAAACTTTAGTAACTTCAATTCGCTAAATTTCTTCAAGGAAAACAAAAGTACCATTCTCTAGTAATATTATGCTATGAGAATTTTGTATGTCTTCTTCACCATCGAATATAATGGCTGAATTACCACCACCAAATTCGTCATCGGGATCACCACCTGGTTGATGGTAAAACGGCAAGAAACCACTACCATAAGCAAGATTAAATAGAGAGCTTAACTGAAAAACCTCTCCTAATAAATCATAAATAGACTCAATTATGCTTTCTTTGGCAAAGATATCTAATTTTTTACTACTCGATAATAACTCACTTATAATATCAGTTATCTCCTCATCCACTGGCAATTCTAGTTTTTTCATTTTGCTTGATTCTATATCTCCAATTGCCCGAAAATGTTCAGTTGGTATTTGAGCAAAAGATACTTGTTCTGAACCATCTCCAAAAAGATTTTCATTCAAACACGCACAAGCCAATAAATGGCATGTTTGCTCATTAGACAATGTATCTCCACATTGCTCATATATAAATTTTAAAATATCCCTCTGAGGAGTTCTATTAGTTATTGCTATCTCAAGAGGAATCTGATCTTGAGAGTTTTTTGAATGAAGGTCACAACCTAACTCAACAAGTTTTTTAACTGTGGCTAATCTAATATCACTGCTACTAAGAGCTATATGTAAAGCAGTAGAACCATTATCATCAAATGTTGCAGTGGAAACTGGATACTCTTCACCTACCAAGGCATTTAATTCATTTAAATCATTATTTTCTATAGCTTGAAAAAATCTATTTCTGGAAACCTCATCAAATTCTGGCATAATAAAACCTCTCTATGTTTAACACAACTCCTTCACAACAAATACCATATTAACAGCTAACGATTAAAAGAGTTAAATTTAAATGGATATTAATTTAATTTTTCTATCACTTCTTTTGAAAGAGTGAAATTGCCGATAATATTTTGTACATCATCGCTATCTTCTAGCGCTTCAATAAACTTATACAAAGTTTCAGCTTGCTCACTAGAAGATACTTCAATGGTATTTTGTGGTTTCCATGAAAGCTTCACGGTTTTTGGATCACCAAATTTATTAACTAAATATTCGCGCACTTCGTTTAAATCATCAGGATTAGTTGTAACAACATACACTTCTTCTTCATTTATACAATCTTCAGCGCCAGCCTCCAGAACTTCTTCAAAGAATTTATCAAAATCACTCACCTCGGCATTAAACTCTATAAGCCCTATTCTATCAAACATGAAGCTCACGCTTCCTGCTTCCCCTAGAGCTCCGCCATGTTTGCTAAAGCAAGATCTTACATCTGATGCAGTACGATTGCGATTATCAGTTAAAGCCTCAATAATGAATGCAATACCACCACCTAAATATCCTTCATAGCGCATTTCTTCATAATTATCCCCTTCATGAGGATTAGAGGCTCTTTTAATAGCCGAATCAATTTTATCTTTAGGTAAATTTTCAGCTCTTGCTGCAATGATAGCATTACGAAGCCTGGCATTCATAGCCGGATCTGGCAAACCAGATTTAGCTGCAGTAATAATTTCTCTAGTTAGTTTGGTAAAAATCTTAGCCCGCTTTTTATCTTGAGCACCTTTTCTATGCTTAATATTAGCAAATTGCGAATGTCCTGCCATTATGATATTTCTCCTTCAGTAATTTTATGGCAAACATAATGCCATAATAAGCTTACGATGTCAGCATTTTTATTGTAGTTCTTTATCTATATATGCTATTATTTAGCTAATAAACTTAAGTAAAAAAATAATAAAGCAATGATCAAAATATCCACTTGGAACGTCAATTCAATTAACGCAAGACTTGATAATGTATTAAATTGGCTTAAAGAAGATAAACCAGACATAGTTTTACTACAAGAACTAAAATGCACAAATGATAAATTCCCTAGTCAAGAGATTGAAGATTTAGGCTATAACATAGCTGTTCATGGACAAAAAACTTACAACGGAGTGGCTATTCTATCTAAATATCCACTAAGTGATGTTATGACCAACTTTGAAAATAATCCAGTAAGCGATGAAGCTAGATATATTGAGGCCATAGTTAACTTTAAAACCTGCGCTATTACTGTGGCATCTGTTTATGTTCCAAATGGTCAAGACCTTCATTCAGATAAATATCCAATAAAGCTAGAGTTTTTAAAACAACTTGGCGAACATTATAAAAGAATATTAAACAACCCTGAAACTCTTATAGTCGGTGGAGATTTTAATATAGCTCTAACAGATAAAGATATCTATGATCCTGAGGAATTAGATGGAAACATTCTATTTAGCGATGAAGAGAAAAGAGCTTTGCGTCAATTTATGTCAAGCGGATTGACTGACTCATATAGAATGCACCATACAGAGGAAAAATCTAATTGCTATACTTGGTGGGATTATAGAGCTAATTCATTCAACCTAAATAATGGCATGAGAATTGATTATATTTTTACTTCTCCAGAGGCTACTCAAATTAATACAGACTGTTACACCTCAAAAGAATGTAGAGCCAAAGAAAAACCATCTGATCATATTCCGGTTACTTCCGTTTTTGATATAAGCTGACATCTTTCAGTTACCCAGAGATTTCGTCTACCCAGAGATTTCGTCATTGCGAACTCTGCTTCCCCTCTTCGTCATTGCGAGCGCTTTTTTAAAGCGCGTGGCAATCTCCCTCCTTCTTTGATAGATTGCTTCGTCGCCCATGCTCCTCGCAATGACGGAGGATATAACGCTCCTCGCAATGACGGGAGATACAAAAACTCCTCGCAATGACGGGAGATACAAAAACTCCTTGCAATGACGGCAGATACCAAAACTTCTAGCTTGTAAAGAGTCTTGATAGCTTTTCAATCGTCAATCTAAAGACCACCTAGTTCGTTAACAAATTTTATAAAAAAGATAGAAGTGTTATTCCTAACAAAGATTGAGAAAATCTAATTCATTAATTTTTTTCTAGAGATTTAAAGCATATTAGATTATAAATAGTTATAACAAACACAGGAACTGTAATTTATGCCCAATAATAGATCTTCTTCAATATTGCAGCTTGAGCATATTAATATAGATCATCTTGCTATTCCAAAAGCTTTAGTCTTTGATCTAGATTTAACCATTCATGACGTAATGTCTCATTATGATACTGCAGTTAATCAAACCCTACTTCATTTTGGTTTTAAAGAGCTTTCTAATGATAAACTAATAGAATTAGGAAGAAGCAGTTTCACCAGCTCTAGAAATTTATTTGCAGAAATTATCCCTGAAAACTTAGTAGAAGAAGCTCTAGAATATTATTATGATCATTTTTTAAGCAATGAAGTGCCAGCAGAAGCCATCCTTCCTGGAGCTAAAGAATTATTACAACTAGTAAAAGAGAGGTTTAAACTCCCTATTATAGCAGTTACTAATTCAGAAGAGCATATGGCAAAAAAAGTTCTAAATGATTTAAAAATCAATAATTTATTTGATTATGTTATTGGTATAAAAGAAGATGAATCTTTTAAGAAACCCAATCCTCAAATGCTTCTAATGGCATTAAAAGCTATGAATTTAACCCCAGGACCTCATATATGGTTTATAGGCGATATGCCAAGTGATGTAGAATGCGCTAAACAAGCTAATAACTGCACTGCCATTCGTTATTACACCCATGAAGAGCCTGAAGATCTAAAAGCTGATCTTTTTATCAATAGCCATTATAATTTATTTAACATAATTAGCAGTAAATTAGGGTGATTAAATCTTTACTCAATCTATTATTTCCTAATAAATGCATAATTTGCAATAGTTATGCAAGCCAAAATAAAATATGTGGAGAATGCTGGGGAAATTGTAGTTTCATTACTAAACCATATTGCGCCTTATGTTCCCATCCTTTTGAATATGATAATGATGAAACCTCAATTTGTGGACATTGCATTGCCAATAACCCCAAATATGATAAAGCAATTTCTGTCTTTAAGTATGATAAATACAGCAAGGAAATAATCCATAAATTTAAATATAACGACCATCTTCACATCTTGGATTATTTTATTGGTTTAATGCTTAATATGGGCAAAGAAGTTATCCAACAATCTGATGTTATAATTCCTGTTCCTATGCATAAATATAAATTACTAAAAAGAGGATATAACCAGTCCGCTTTGCTTGCTATGAAACTCTCATCTAAATCTAAGATTAAATATTTACCTCACGCCCTTGTTAAAGCAAAGAATACCACTCCTCAAGCAGACTTAAAGAAAGATGATAGAATAAAAAATGTTAAAAACAGCTTTAAACTGAACTCAAAATTCCAAGAATCCTTAAAGGGGAAGAATATTCTTTTAATAGATGATGTGGTAACCACAGGTGCAACAATCTCTGAATGCTGCAAAACTCTTCGAAAAGCTAGCCCCAAAAAGATTTTTGTTTTAAGCTTGGCTAAGAGAGTATAAATAAAAATGATAATTTATAGTTAATTATTGGTAATTATACCCAATTATTGCTACAATAAAAACTTATAATATAAAAACTATATAATTATGAAAGAGCAAGAAGTTAATCAAGAAAAAGAATCTGATTTAGATAAAAAAGCAAGAACTCTTAAACAAGCTATATATGGAGTATCTATATCCAATAAAGATTTCGGTAAAGAAAGATCTAAAAAGCTTGAGAAATATATAGATAAGCTAGATGGATATTTAGCAGAAGATGGAGATAGTTTCTTACATGCAACCCCTTTTGATGATAAAAACGGCTGCATTATTGTAACTGAAAAAAAAATCATGGTTTGTTATCATGGAACAAAATTTGAAGACTATTTCTCCTCAGATGCAGATGATAAAAAAAGAGCCAGACGGGAAATGGATAACAATCTTTTAACTTCTCCAGCAAAAATGAATTTTGGAGATAAAGAAGTAGATGTCCATAAAGGATATAAAAATGAATACGAACAATCTAAAAACAACATGCTTAAGATCCTTAATGGAGCTCTAGAGCACCCAAATGATCAAAAACCCATAGAATTCAATGGTCATAGCCTTGGAGGTGCGGTTGCCACTATTGCAGCTTTAGATTTTGTATGCTCTAATTCTAATATTGATGTAAATAGAGTTTCAGTAAATTCTTTTGGGGCACCAAAATTTTTCTCAAGTGGCGCTAAAGAATTATGTAAAGAAAAAGGCTTAGAGAACAAAATTACTAGAGTAGCACAATATCTAGACCCTGTAGTAAATTTTCCACGGAATGGAAAATACGAGCATGTTGGAAAAGAAATATCTCTTGTGGGAGCGGCCACTCTTCATAGCACCAATACTTATCGTAAAATTGCAGACAAGAAACTTGCCCCAAAACATATTGACCCAAGCCTTAGTGGATATCGTAAGTTAGTTGAAAAACTAAACACAGCTATGATTGGATTATCACAATCTATAAAAAGACAAGTTAATAAACTTAAAGGCTGCACAGCAAAAGAACAATATCAATCTATAAATACTTCTTCTAAGACAAAAGAAGGTAATGTTAGATCTCACTAATTATCTTCTCTAATGTTTCCTCTGGAGTCAGATTACTACTGTCAATTATAATTGCATCATCTGCTGGTTTTAATGGAGCAACCGCCCTGTTTTGGTCTCTCTCATCACGAAGTTTTAAATCAGCCAAAATAGTTTTATAATCAGAATTAGGCTGCTGATTAACTCTTCTTTTTGCTCTAACTTCCACGTCAGCTGTGATATAAAATTTATAATCAGCCTCAGGGCAGATAACAGTTCCTATATCTCTTCCCTCAATCACTGCAGCGCCTTCTTTCTTAATAAAATCACGCTGAAAACCGTAAGTTACATCCCTAAGCTCAGGATAACTTCCAATGATAGAGGCATATTCTCCAATCTCTTCCTTTGTTAAATTAGGGTCATCTAAATCAGATAATTTCAAGTTTTTTGCTGATGCTACTGCAGTTTCCGTATCATGCGGATCTAAAGAAGCGCTCCATATTTTATAAGCAATAGCACGATAAATATTACCAGTATATAAAACAGGAAGGTTTAATTTTTTACCCAGCATTCTAGCTATAGTTCCTTTACCTGAAGCTGCAGGCCCATCAATAGCAATTAGTAATCTCTTATCCATTTTTTAACTCATTATAATTTTTTGCTAATTGAACAAATTGCTCCACCGACAATTCTTCAGGGCGCTGAGTTAATGATATATTGGTTTTATCTATTAAGCCATTTAAATCAGGATGAACTTGCTTCAAAGTTCCCCTAAGCATTTTACGACGCTTATTAAACAGTACCTTAGAAATAAACTGCACTGCATAAGATATATCATCTGCAACCTGAATAGCTTTAGGATAAAGAGATATAACCGATGAAGTAACTTTAGGCGGAGGGTAAAAAGCTTCAGGAGCTAAATTAAAATGATGCTCCACATCACAAAGCAATTGAGAAATAACGCTCAAACGCCCATAGTCCTTGGTTGATGGCTTAGCCATAATTCTTTCTGCCACTTCTTTTTGAAACATCAAAGTAAAACCCTGCCAATATTTAACATTCTCAAGCCATTTCACCAGCAAAGCAGTTCCTATGTTATAAGGCAAATTAGCTATAATCTTTGTATTTTGAGGAACTAATTCTCTTTCTTTAACCTTCATAGCATCAGTATTAATTATGTTGAGCTTAGGATATGTTTCTTTTAACTCCTCTAATGCTGATATACATCTTGAATCTTGCTCAATAACGGTTAATTCACCAGAATTAACAGCTAATATAGACCTGGTTAATCCACCGGGACCAGGACCAATTTCTAATACATGTTGATCTGGCAATATTCTTGCAGATCTTACTATTTTATCAGTGATATTTTGGTCAAGCAGAAAATTCTGTCCTAAATTCTTTTTTGGTGCTAAATCAAATTCTTTTATAACGGATTTTAATGAGGGTAATTCTTTCATATTTTCTCACGATATGGCACAAAAAAACCGAGACATAAACAAAATATATCTCGGCTTTAATCTTTTCTAAGACTCAAAATTACGCTTGCGCTCCAATTTTCTTCTTCGTCTTTGAGATTCATTCTTTTCTCTTAGTTTACGAACAGAAGGCTTCTCATAATGACGCTTAGCTTTAATTGCTTTGAAAACTCCTTCTTTTTGCAGTTCTCTCTTCAATTTTTTTAATGCATCATCAACATTGTTATTATGAACTATGATCTGTGTCAGTTTAATTCCCCCCTTTCACATATTAAATTAGGATTACCTGAACATATATATATCATTGATAGTTAAACCAATAGATAGTATATTTAGTTTATAACGAAGAGGAGTATACATAACTTATGAGCGAAAGTAAACTAAATGATTCTATAGATCAGGAAAAAATGTTAATTCTAACAGATTTTCTTAAAAATGCCCCCTTCGATCGATGGAGTTATAGCAATCTTAAGAAATCTGCTGAAGATTGCGGGTTCTCTGAAGGTTATACTGAGCTTTTATTTCCTAAAGGTATCAAAAGTTTAACTGAGTATTTCCATCAATTAATGAATAAGCAAATGGAAGAGGAATATCTTAAAGGCCCCATCCCTAGTAAAATTAGCGATAAAATAGCATGGTTAATTGAGTTAAAACTAAAGGCTTATAGTTCATATCGTTTAGCCATTCCTTCACTTATGCAATATAACCTTATACCCATAAATATTTGTCAGTCTCAGAAGTTCATATGGCAAAGCTGTAGCAGAATGTGGTATCTTGCCGGAGATAATTCTACAGATTACAATCATTATACCAAACGAGCTATTCTTGAATATGTCTATAGTACTAGCCTAATGTTTTGGCTATCAGATGAATCACCTAATTACATAGACACCAAAGAATTTATTGCTAAAAAAATAAAACAAGTTTTAGGTATTGGAAAGTGGAAGGAGTCCGCGTTACGATTCTTTAGAAAACTTGGAGAGTGATTCCTAACTCTGTGCTATTATCCCCCATTAAAGAAATTATAATCTCATTTATTACGCCTTCATCATCTTTAGGCATCTTATCCAAGCATTGATCACTAACTTCACTATCATCAACATCATAAAGTAGTGATGCCACCTCTGCATTTTTATGATAAACAGCCACGCATAGTGGTGTCATTTCATCTTGATTTAACAAAGTAACATCAGCATTATGGCCTAATAACAACTGCACAATGCTTAAGTTTCCATTTTCTGCAGCCATATGAAGAGCAGAGTAACCATGATCATCTTGCTTATTAACCTTAGCCTTTAAATCTATTAACTTACTAACCGCTTGAGCAGCATCGGATAACGCTGCAATGTGAAGAGAGGTTAAACCTCCAGGAACTTCCCTTTCTATATCAGCTCCATTATTTAATAAAATAGAAATTACTTCAGATTTATTGTATTCAGATGCTAAATGCAAAGGAGTCCTTGAATATTCATCAATCTGATGAATAATTTCTTTATTATCTTGTAAATATTTAGCTATTTCTTCTATATTGCCAAGCATTACTGCTTTATGTAAACTTGTCCAAGACATATCTCTTAATACTTTTATTGATTTAAGAAAAATAAACTTATAAATAGTTTATTAATTTTGTCAAGGAAGATTATCAATATCTTTATAAAATAATTCTTTTAAAGTTCTTTTTTGCTACAGCATAATCTTGAGGAAAAACAGGATAATCATATTGTTCAAGAAAAGCATTTCCATGGAGTTTTTCTGAAGGGATAGACTCCTCTCTTATTCCTTTTAGAACTCCATAGAATATAGCGCAAACAACATCCAGTGGTGAAGCGTCTCCACAGGCCACTCTATGCTCTATCCTGCGGTTGTTCTTTTCTGATAAAGGAATACGAATTGCAGCACTACGGTTGTTTCCTCCCCAGCATATTTTGCTTGGACTCTCCACAGAATCACCTTTATAGCGTAAATATGCATTCTCATAAGGTGCAAATATTAGCATATGCTCTGCCATAGATGAGCATAGCCCTGCTATAGAATGAAGCATAAGTTTTGTTTCTTTGTTATTATTTTTAATAAAAAGGTTATCCCCCATAGAATTCTCTAAATGCAAATGAATATGCAATGCGCTGCCCGGTTGGTCTAGAAATGGCTTAGCTGAGAAATCAACTTCCATCCCATGCTTTAAAGCTTGCTCTGTTATTTTCTCTCTTAAATCCAATATTTTTTGAACCTGCCCAAATATATCAGAGCTATAATCTGTCTTAACCTCAAACTGATTCTCTCCTTTTTCTTTTTCAATTGGAATAGCTAAATCTAGTTTATCAATATTAGGAGGAGATAGATAAAACTCTATCTCTGCACCAATAACTGGCACCATATCTAGCTGCTTAAATTGCTCAAGCAGTTTATTCAATAGCTGTGTGGAGTCATCTTTAGATATAATCATAATGATTTAATAATAACATAAAATATATATTCACAACATATTTTTAAAAGTTAATATAAGACTCTACATAATTTGGTAATTGATTTAAGATATAAATATTATGTAATACATTATACTCCCTTGAACCTTCTAAATACTCCTGACTAAATATAACCTCACCATGAAGATCATAGATATCCGCACCACGAATTACTAAATGATTCATCATATCTTCATCAACTCCTCTTAGCATTGAATAATGCAATGCTGTTAGTCCATCATTATCCACATGATTAATGTCAGCGCCAAACGACAATAATAAATCAACCATTTCCACATTAACTCTGGCTGCTCTCTGTAAAGGAGATATACCAAAATTATCTCCTACCTCAGCCATAGCCCCATGCTCTAACATCCATCTCATAACATCGTAATTTCTTTCAATAGCAGCCACATGAAGACCTATCTCTCCATAGATGTTAGCATGATTAATATCAAGTTCTTGCTCTATTACCAGCCATTCTATAACATCAATATGTCCACCTGTAATAGCATAATACAACGCATCCCTTTGATCATGAGATGCTTGATGGGGATCAAATCCATTCTCCACCATGACCTTCATATCCTCTAATTTTCCTTCTCTTGCGGCTTTGAAGAACTCTTTTAACATGTAACACTCTATAATATCACTAATAACTAAAACTATTTAAGTTTATTTAAAATAATAAAATTGTCCATTTTTAAATTCTTGCCCTAATCTCAAAGAGTCATTATATTTAGTCATAAAAAATAAATGCATAATAGCTTTATGACAATAGAATGGAAAATATCCACAAAGCCAATTGAATATCAAGAAGCTATAAACTTCATGGAACAGCGCATTTACCAAATCCATCAAGAAAAAGCATCTGAGCTGGTTTGGTTTTTAGAACATCCTCCCATTTACACTGGAGGAAGCAGCGCTGAATCTAAAGATTTATTTAATTCTCTAAATCTTCCAGTCTATCAAACAGGCAGAGGTGGACAATACACCTATCATGGCCCAGGCCAGAGAGTAGTCTATTTAATGTTAGACTTAAGAAAAAGAGAAGAAGATTTAAGAAAATATGTTGCAAATCTAGAAGACTGGATAATAGCTAGTCTTGCTGAAATTGGTTTATCCTCTGAAAAAAGAGAGGGTCGCATAGGAATCTGGACCATTGATAAACAAAACAAAGAAGCTAAAATAGCAGCCATTGGAATTAGGGTCAGAAAATGGATCACTTATCATGGTATCGCAATTAACGTTAACCCCAATCTTGAACATTATAGCGGAATAATTCCTTGCGGTATCAAGGAATTTGGCGTAACCTCTTTAAATGAACTGGGATATAATATATCTTATCAAAAATTAGATAGCATATTAAAGAGTAAATTTAGTGAGTTCTTCTAAAATTCTATACGTTATATTCTTTATAATTTTTATATGGATGCTTGGTTTTGCTTTATTCTTAAGCAAGATCTCTCATGAAAAAATAGAATTAAATGAAAGAGCCGATGCAATCATTGTTTTAACTGGAGCAAAGGGTAGAATAGATGCAGGGCTACAGCTATTATCTTTCGATTATGGAAAACACCTATTCATCTCAGGCGTTGGGCAAAACGTTCCCTTAAAAGACCTAAGTAAATTTCTATCATCTTTTTCTAGTGATTATGTGGAAACTTTAAAATCTTCTATTACTTTAGATCATTTTGCTGATTCCACTGAAGGCAATGCCATTGAAAGCCTGGAATGGATTAAAAATAATGGTTATAAGAAAATAATTTTAGTCACCTCAAATTACCATATGCCACGCAGCTTACGACTGTTTAAAAACTCTATGCCGAATATAGAAATTATTCCATATCCGGTAGTAAATAACATTAATTATCAACAAGCCTTTCTGGAGTATAATAAATTTTTAGTATGTTTAATCAAATAATTCGTTCTTTCATTTTTAATTGCTTTTATGTTTTCTGGACTTTAGCTGTGGGAATACTATTTTTTCCAGTGGTGTTTATGCCAACTCATATTATTATATTAGTGGTAGGCAAAATCTGGGCCCAAGGTCTTTATTTCTTTCTTAAAATATTATGTAATTTAAAGCTTGATCTAAAAGGGGTAGAAAACCGTCCTAAAGTCCCTGCTATTTATGCCTCTAAGCATCAATCAGCCTTAGAGACATTCATGTATCATATTCTTGTACATAAACCTGTATTTGTTTTAAAGAAAGAATTACTTAATATTCCAGTATTTGGATATTATTTAAAAAAAATGGGGATGATTGCCATAGATAGATCAGGAGGAATTAAAAGCCTAAAAATTCTTTTAAAAGAAGTACAAGATAAGTTAGATGATGGCTATTCCATAATTATCTTCCCTGAAGGAACCAGAACCAAACCTGGAAATCAAGTAGAATATAATGCTGGGATTGCTGCTATTTATAATCTCAAAGCGGCCAGTATAATCCCCATAGCTTTAAACACTGGGTGTTTCTGGCCTAAAGATTCTTTCCTTAAAAAACCAGGTAAATTCACAATAGAATTTCTTCCCGCCATATCTAATGATCTGAATAAAAAAGAATTCATGAGTCAATTGGAAGAACAAATAGAAACCAAGTCAAAAGAACTAATTATTTAAAAACTGAAGGTTATAATGAGCATAATAAGTTATGAAGAATTTGAGCGTGTAGATTTACGCTCTGGAACTATAGTGAAAACCGAAAAGTTTCCTAGAGCAAAAAAACCAGCATTTAAAATATGGGCAGATTTTGGCCCCCAAATAGGCATATTACAAACCTCAGCACAAGTAACTATTAATTATAGTTTGGACTCGCTAATAGGAAAATCTATTATTGCTTGCGTAAACTTAGGCGAAAAAAACATTGCTGGATTTTTATCTCAATTCCTACTACTGGGATTTACTGATGACAACGGCGCAATCTGCTTAGCATCAAGTGATCCAAAAGCACCAAATGGACAAAAACTCTGTTGATAATAATTTCATCATTTAAAGTCCAATCTGCCTTATCCCCACTTGTCATCCTCCCAGTGCCCCCTATCACTCCCACTCGTCATCCTAGCGCCCTGTCCCGCTCACTCGTCATTGCACCCTGTCCCTCTCACTCGTCATTGCGAGCGCTTTATTTTAAAGCGCGTGGCAATCCATAACCACTCCATATGGATTGCTTCGTCGCCAAGGCTCCTCGCAATGACGGAGAAAATATAACGTTTCCTCGCAATGACGGAATGTTTTAACAATATCGTTATCCTTGGCCCATCCTCCTTCCTTCGTTATCCTTGGTCCATCCTCCCTCCTTCGTCATCCTAGCGCCCCTTTAGGGCGCGAGGATCCAGATTTATAAATAGATAAAAAAATTATCTAGGGGGTATGACATTTACCCCCATGTTGTGATATTGTAAGAATTGTTATTGATGTATTTCATCAGTCAAATAACTTTAATTACAGAGAAACCTTAAATTAACTCAATTAAAACGCGTAAATTGATTAGTTTAAAATTCTTCCAACCTATGACCGCGCAAATCATAGTTTTAATTAATTTGACAAAAAACATTTTGCTAGATTAGTAGTGTAAATGCTATATCCAGCCCCAATATTGCTGGCATAATACTTTATTAAATCCTCTTTTAGAAATATCTAAATTACGCAAGTGGAAGAGATAGAGCGTTTAACTCAGTAACGTCTTTTTTAGTTTCTAATTAGATTTAGAAGCGTGCCAAATTTTTTTTACTACGAAAATAAATAATATTTGGCAAATATTAAAATTAAATTATTGAAATTACATCAATAACAAATTTTACTTTAAAAACTCCTAAAAGAGAATAAGATTAGAGCATCTGTCAACGCTCGCCATTTAAGAGCTAAACTGCAAGTTTAGCGTAAGAATCCAAATCAAAAACTCATTAGATCTTCAGATCTAATTCATCCCTTACCTATAATGGGCTTTCCTGCCCATAACCATTCCTCATGCCTAAAACTTAATATATACCTAACTTAAACCTTCTTGACTTTAATACTGGTTAGTTGATTACCATTCTTAGATAGAATAGTAAAATAGAATTTATAGAATTTGAATTCTTCTCCAACCTCAGGAATTCTCTCAGCCTCATGAATAACTAAACCTGCAATGGTACTGGCATCTTCATCAGGCAAATGCCAATCTAATGCCCTGTTAAGATCACGGATAGTTACTTCCCCTTTAACAACACAAGCACCATCTTTAAGAATCACTTCATCATCTCCCTCTTCTTGAACACTGCCTATAACTTCTTCTAAAATATCAGCTAAAGTTATCAAGCCTTGAATATCTCCATATTCATCAATAACCATTGCAAAACGAATTTTTCGTTCTTTGAAGTTAGATAATTGCTCTCCTAAGGTGGTATTTTCATGAACAAATATTGGCTCAACAATTAAATCATTTATATTTATCTTATTAAGCTTCTGACCATCTAATAAAGTATCAAGCAATTCACGGGTGTTTAAAACTCCCACTATATTATCGGGATTGTCTTTCCACATTGGGATGCGAGTATAACCAGACTCCTTAACTTGAGCTAAAATTTCTTTAATACCTAAATCTATATTAATACTTTCTATATTCTTACGATGCGTCATAACCTCGCTAACATTTGTCTCTTCTAAAAAAAAGACTCCATCTAGCATATATTTATTATCTTGATCAAACCTACCTTGTCTATGATGCAAATCAATGGCTCCCTTAATCTCATCTGTTGGAGAAACGAGATTATCATCATAATTTGGAGAAATTTTAAATATAGAGACAAATTTATTAATCATTCCAGTAATGGGTTTACAAATAGTAACTGTAATTTTTAAAAAATAAGCAAACTTTAATGCAAGCTTCTCAGGATGCGCGATAGCATAGGTTTTAGGTAACACTTCAGCAAAAACAATAATTAATGCCGTCATAATTACTGTAGAATATATAATTCCTTCTCCACCAAAAATTTTAATTAAAAAAGCCGCAGACATAGTGGAAGCAAGAATGTTACAAGTATTATTAGCAAGTAAAATAGTACTAATTAAACCTTCTCTATCTTCCTTTAATTTACTAATAATTCTTGCTCTTTTGTTACCATCTTTTTTTAATTTATGAATTTTAGCACCAGACATAGCGGTCACAGCTGTTTCAGAAGCCGAAAGTATACAAGACAAAGAAAGAGGAACGATAATGGAAATAGATATAATAAATAATTCAAGCATATTCAAATTATCAATTAATGATCCTGTATCTTAATTTTAATTGGCCCTTCAACAGAACCAGAAACAAATTGCTCAACATAAGGATTACCAGAAGAATGAAGCTTATTCATAGGCCCCTGCCACACAAGCTTTCCTTCATATAGCATAGCAATTCTATCAGCAATATGAGCTGCACTAATTAAGTCATGGGTGATAGTGATGGTTGTTGCACCAAGTTGTTTAGAATTTTTCTTAATTAAGTCATTAATTATTGCTGACATAATAGGATCTAAACCAGTAGTAGGCTCATCAAAAAAAATAATTTCTGGGTCTAAAGCAATCGCCCTAGCTAAAGCTGCTCTTTTTTGCATACCACCTGATAACTCAGCGGGATAAAGATCAGCAACGGTACCATCTAATCCTACAGACTCAAGCTTGTGAATAGCTAATTTTCTTGCTGCTTTTAAAGACATCATACTATTCTGAATAGGAACAAAAGCAATATTTTTCCAAATTGGCAAACTATCAAATAAAGCGCCACCCTGAAATAAATATCCAAATTTCTGCATCACTTTAGCATGTTTTTTTCCACTAAGATTGGTTATCTCTTCACCATCTATTAAAACTGATCCATTATCAGGATTTAAAAGACCAATAATACTTTTAATTAATACTGACTTCCCCGTTCCAGATCCACCAATAACAACTAAAGATTCACCCTTCTTAATTTCAAGGTCAATTCCTTTGAGAACATGTTTAGCTCCGAAGGATTTATGCAAGTTTTTTACAATAATTTTATCTGTCATCTAACTAAAAAATACTTTGGTTAATAAGTAATTGGATAATAATATTAAAATAGAAGCAAGCACTACAGCAGTGGTAGTGGAATTACCAACACCTTGAGCGCCTTTTTGAGAATGATATCCACTATAGCAACCTATTATAGAGATAATAAACCCAAATACTCCAGATTTAATTAATCCAGAAGTAATATCCTCTACTTCTAAATATTGAAATGTGTTTTGTAAATAAATTTCAGAGCTAAAACCTAAGCTATAGACTGAAATAAGATACCCCCCCATCACTCCAATTATATCAGCAACTACTACTAAACATGGCATCATAATAACTGCAGCTATAACTCTTGGAGTTACTAAATATTTTATAGGATTGGTTGATAAAGTAACCAAAGCATCTAATTGCTCAGTGATTCGCATAGTTCCAATTTCAGCAGCCATGGAAGCTCCGACTCTTCCTGCAACCATTAGGCCTGCAAGCACAGGACCTAATTCACGAGTGATAGATAATACCACCACTGTGGCTATAGCACTTTCCGCCGAAAACCTTGAAAAACCAGTATAGCTTTGCAAAGCCAATACAGCACCAGTAAAAATTGCAGTTAATCCAACCACCGGCAGCGAATAATAACCTATTTCAACCATCTGCTCTAAAATAGGCTTAATATAAAACGGTCTACGGAACGCTCCAACAATAGTAGAAAAACAGAATATACTAACTCTTCCTGTCTCTGCAAAGAAGTTAAGAACCGCTCTACCAATATTCGCTAAAAAACTTGTTACTACAATACTACTCATTTATCTAATTCTTTGTATCTTTTTATAATTATTGTATAAACTGCGACCGCCGCAGAAAAACTATTATATCAACTAATATTGAAAAAGCTTCAATAATTTTCTCTATTGAGTATATTCTTATCACTATTAGTTAACTCATAACTTAAAACAGTTATTAACAATGATAATAACAGAATCAAAATAGAAGATACAATAATTTTATCTAAAATTTTAGATATTATAATTATTTAGAGATTTAGGGATATTTTTTAATGTATTATCAAAAATTATATTCAGCTGTCAAAAGTGGAGACCTTAAAACTGTAATAGCTTTAGTAGAAGAAGATAAAATAGATGTAAACTTTAGAAATTATTACGGTTCAACAGCTTTGTATTATGCTTCCGCAAAAGGACAAATTAAAGTTGTGAGATATTTAGTAGAAAAAGCCAAAGCTGATATTAACACTAAAAATAACCTCGGTTTAACACCTCTGCATTATGCTTGTGAAAAAGGACAAATTAAAGTTGTGAGATATTTAGTAGAAAAAGCCAAAGCTGATATTAACGCCAAAAGCAACACCGGTTTAACACCTCTGCATTATGCTTGTGAAGAAGGAGCTATTGAAGTTGTAATATATTTAGTTGAAGAAGCCAAAACTACTGCTTATGATCAAATTCTAAACGATTCAACAAGTTTATATTATGCCTCCATAGGAGGTAACCATGCGGTAGTGAGATATTTAATAGAAGAAGTTGGAATATATATTAATGCTCTTGACAAAAATGGAGAAACAGTACTAGAAAAGCTTGAAAATAGAGATATCCTAAATTACTCGGGTAGACTTAAATCCTACAACCTTCTTAAAAGCGCTGATATTGGACAAAAACTTTTTGCTCAATCAGAGCTCACAAAAGAAGAACAAGTCTTTATAGCTTCCGATGATTATACCCCAACATACTTTAATAATCTTAAAAGTAAATCTATAGCAGAAAAGAAATTTCTTATGGTGGAAACGTCTGTAGAAGAAGATGATTTTTTAAACTCTGAAAGCTATAATCTAAAATTTTCAGAAAGACATCAGCAAATTAGTAAGGCAGTAAAAGCTCTTGGAGAACATCTTAAGGTGGCAAAAACAGAAGGAGAATATAAATGGAACTCAGAAGAAAGAATACTAGAGGGTGAAGTTTTACAAATTGAACCTCAAAGCCTAAAAGGATTCGATATTCCAAAAGACGCAACAAATGTTATAGCTAGTTTTTTAAAAACAGGGGACACTGAAAAAATTTCTCTACTTTCTTATTCAATAGCTAAAGATTTAGGAAAGATTGAACAAAGGTTACCCCCTTTAGAAATAGGACTCTTGCCTCAAGATATTATAGATATAGGAACAATTGACTTAAATACAGAATTATTATCACCATGGGCTTGGTTTACAATAGGATATACTGCGGGAAGTTTTGCTATTAATCCTGGCCTTAGATGCGTAGATAATTATATGGATGAGCAGGCATTAAACAGAAGCTGCAGCGAATATTATAAAGATGTTTTATCTATTGATAATTTATTTTCCACAGCTGCTTCTTACGTTGGAAACTATATCGCTTCTGCTCTTTCACTGAGGTCTATTCATGGCATTAACATTCAAGATATGTATATTTATCATCATTATCCTACAATGCTAGGACTTGCCGTTGCTAGCGTTCCTGTTTTATTAGAGGTAGTTTTGTAAATCAATAGTATTTATATTTTTGCACTCTTTTTACGAATAGTAAGAACTGCAACCACCGTAGCAAAAGCTACTATAGCAACTAATATTGAAAATGCCTCAATGAATTTATCCATTGAATAGAGTCTTAAGCCCTTGGCGTCTAACTGCCCCTGCCAAGTATAATCTAAATAAGAACCAATAGATTGCTGCAATACAGCTCCGCTCAACATGTTAAAGGTGTTCATCACCCCAATAGTTAAACCAGAAGTGTGGGCATCAGTATGACGAAGCGCTCCAGTAAAACAAAGCATTTCTGCACCACAGAAAAACCCAATCAATATCAATAAAATAACAACATCACCATGGCTTAAATTACCACCATAAACCACCACAGAAAATAATACTAGTAAAGTTAATATAGAATATACAATAACTTTATCCAAAAGATTATATTTCTGTGCCAAATAAGGAAGAACTATACTACCAATGGCCATACCAATATATATATTCATTAAAATAGGACCTGCCACAGCTCGACTCATATTAAATTTACTCATTAAGAATCCAGTTCCCCAAAGGTCAGCCATCACCATTAATGGAGAATATAAACCTATTGTTACTATGGTATAAATAATGATTTTTTTATTAGTAATAATCTTTAAGAAGTCATTCTTTATATTACTTGATTCAAATTCATGAATATCAACTTCTTTTTTTACCTTTGGTAAATATATAAAGGCTAGAGCTAATATTATTAATCCTACACAAGCAAATACCATAAAGGACATCTGCCAAGTTGAAAATTGATCTAACAGGTAATTAAGAGGCTCACCAGTAATTAAAGCTCCTATAGCTCCAAAAGTTAAACAAGCACCAATTAAAACCGCCTGTTTCGATGCAGGTAAATAGTCACTAGCTATTTTAAGAGCACTCATAAGAGCAACTGCAGCCCCTACTCCACTAATAAACCTACCTATATAAGCAATAAATGGTGCATCAGCTATAACTAACATCAAGGTGCCCATAATGCACAACAGCAATGAATAAAGCACTGTGATCCTAACACCTAATCTATCTATTAGTATTCCAAGAGGAATCTGCATCAAAGAATAGCCATAATAATAGAGAGAGCCTATCAAAGAAAATTGATCGGCATTCATAGTAAAATCCTGACGAATTTCTTCAATCAAAACTCCGGGAGAGACTCTTAAAACATATTGATATAAATAAAAAGTTACTAGAATAAGCCAGGAAATATATATATCCTTACGCGTTAATTTAGTTTTAATCATGTATAATGCCTTTGATTTGTACATAGGAAGAAATGAGCCACTCAATATACACGAATTATAGCAAAAAGCAAGTGTTAATTTAAAAAGCAACCGTCACCTTAGAGCGCTTTTCCCACCTATCGTCATTGCGAGTGCTTTTTTAAAAGCACGTGGCAATCCATAACCTATCTTAAGAGATTGCTTCGTACGCTACGCTTCCTCTCGCAATGACGGAAGATACTAAAGCGTCCTGCAATAATGGAGGATACTAATTTCCTTGAAATGACAAAACGGCATCAATTATCATCATAGAACTTATCACTTGAATTATCACAATAAAAAACGTAATATTTGCTCAAAATATACAACAAATAAGGATCTATTTATGAAAAGAGCAGTATTAGGAATTTCAGGTTTAGAGTTGACTCCTAAAGAAATTGATTTATTTAAAGAACATCAACCATTTGGAGTAATTTTATTTAAACGCAACTGCAAGAACGAAGATCAGCTTAAAGCTCTAACCTCCTCAATTAAGGTAATTCTACCTAAGTCAAAAATATTTATAGATCAAGAAGGTGGAAGAGTTGCTCGCCTTAAAGAACCTAACTTTAAAGAATTCCCAGCAGCCGATAGTTTTTCTTCAGAAGAAGAGGTTTACAACAATTATTTTATCATGGGAAAATATTTGCATTCTTTAGGAATAGATGTTAATTGTGCTCCAGTTGCTGATATCCATTATTCCTTTGCTCATAAAGTTATTGGCGACCGCAGCTTTGGAGAAAATGTTGAGCAAGTAGTTAAGTTTGCTAGAGCTGCCGCACAAGGATTAATAGATGGCGGAATTATTCCCATCATCAAACATATACCAGGACATGGAAGAGCCTTAGTTGACAGCCACCTAAAATTACCGGTAGTGGATAGTGATCTAAAAACCCTAGCAGAAACAGATTTTGCTGTATTTAAAGCTTTAAACAACTTACCAATGGCTATGACTGCTCATGTTATATTTAATGCCCTAGACACTAAGCTACCCGTAACTATTTCTAAAAAATCCGTTGATTATATTCGCAAAGAAATAGGTTTTGAAGGAGCTCTAATTAGTGATGCTATTGAAATGAAAGCTTTAGAAGGAAATTTTGCCTCCCTTAGCACTCAAGTATTAGAGGCAGGATGTGATCTAGTGCTCCATTGCACAGGTGAATTAAATGAAATGAAAGAAGTATTAGAATCTGTAGGGTAACCACAATTTATTATTAAAGGTTGTATAAATCTATCAATTGTACTATCTTTAATAGTCAACAGATTGTATTATTTAAGCAATATTAATGACGAACCTACTTGAATTAACCACCTCTAATTTAGATCTTGGACAAATTTTAACAAAGTCAGCAGAAATTGCTGCAAATCATGTCAGCGGAGCTGCATTGGGTGGGTTCTTATTCTCCATCCCAGGCGCTATATATGGCGCAAAAAGAATGATAGATGATCTAGACCTTAAAAGAGAACCTAAAACCCCTTCGGAAGCATTAGCAAAAGCATTTAAAGTTGTGGTATTTGTACCAAGTTTGGTTCCC
Organism: Rickettsiales bacterium; assembly: GCA_025210695.1. NCBI lineage: Bacteria > Pseudomonadati > Pseudomonadota > Alphaproteobacteria > Rickettsiales > Rickettsiales bacterium. Next base: position 21,099 of record JAOARE010000041.1, on the reverse strand, counting down.
ATGGGAGCTGCCATGGGGGCCGCAATAGCCGCAGCTCCAGGAGCTCTAATTGGAGGAGCGCTTGGAGGGGAAAGATCTATAAATTTGCTTGCAACACCATTTAAAGCTATTATTGAAGCCTCATCTTATCTAGCCGAACCAACACAGTCATTTGCAAAACAAGCAATTGGTACAACTTATTCCGGCATAACATCTCATCCGGCAGCACTTGCAGTTGCTTCCACAGCTTTAATAACCGGAGGAATGGCTTATGGCCTATATAATAACTACGCTCAGGAAGCAAAATATAGCTCAAAAATTTTAGCTCCTTCTTTAAAAGAACAAGAACATATTCTGGATGATAATTTTAGAGCACTCCAAAATTCATTATCAACAAATTCATCCATGAATAAAGAACTTAATCAAGCTAATAATAAATTGCTAAAAGAATATTACGAAAAGAAAGAAATTAATTTAGAAACTGTTTTAAAACTACAAGAAGTTTATAAAAAAACAATGCAACACTTACCACAAGATAAGTTAGAAGAAATGTCAGAGCTTAGCATTAAGCTACTAGAAAATATTGGTAAATGCCAAGAATTAAGGCAGAATCATAGCTTAAAAGAAAAAGAATCTTTTGCTGAGAGAGAACAAAACAAGAAAAATAGCAAACAAATAAGACAACATTAGGGATGCTTTAAAGTTTTTCCCATGTCTATAGTTTCATGAAAGATTATAGAATAATAATAAAATAAATTACACATGTTAGCCATATGTCCAATAAAAATGAAACTAATAAAGACGAAGAAAACAACCAGAATTATTATTGTAGAATATTAGGCGCTCTTGCTTTCTCTGTAGGAGTAACATATTTATTAAGTTTCGAAACTCCCTTCCCTCAAGGAATTCTTGGGAAATCTTCCAATCAATATTTAGAATACACAGAATAAAGATTGTTTTGAGTATCTATAGATTTAATGCTATAGTGTTTTTAGAAAATATTTAAATAACCAACTGCGAACTATGACAGATTTATTCAACGCTAAAGCCACTATGGCCAATGCAAAAAACTATACAGCCCATGATATTGAGGTTTTAGAAGGACTAGAACCTGTTCGCTTAAGACCAGGAATGTATATTGGTGGGGTTGATAAAACTGCCCTACATCACTTAGTTAATGAGATCTTTGATAATTCCATGGATGAAGTTATTGCTGGACATGCTAGTGAGATAAAAATTAGCGTCAATAAAGATGGTAGCATCACTATTGGTGATAATGGCCGTGGAATTCCAATAGACCCACATCCAAAATTCCCAGAAAAATCTGCTTTAGAAATTATCTTAACCACCCTTCATTCAGGCGGTAAATTCAATAATAAAACTTATCAAACCTCCGCAGGTTTACATGGCGTTGGTTTATCTGTGGTAAATGCATTGTCTTCTAAATTATTGGTACAAGTGGTTAGAAACAAGAAGCTATTCCAGCAAGAATATAAACAAGGGATACCATTAGGGCCTATAGCTTCAGGAAAAAATCCTGATAAAATTGCTCATGGTACCATTATTCATTTCACCCCTGATGATGAAATTTTTGATCATGTTGAATTTGATCCAGCCAGATTATATAAACTAATACGCTCTAAAGCTTATTTATTTGGAGGAGTGAAAATACACTGGCACTGCGAGATTCATACAGAAAATATTCCAGAAGAAGAAACGATTTGTTTCCCTGCTGGTCTTACTGATTTCTTAAATTATCGTTTAGCAGATCACGACATGATTGTTCCAGAGATTTTCTCTGGCAAAATAGAAGTAAAGGGTAGTAAAATTGAATGGGCTGTTTCTTGGATTGTTAATGCAGATGATGGATTCATCTCATCTTACTGCAACACAGTGCCAACTCCATTGGGTGGCACTCATGAACAAGGAATGCGCAATGTTATACTAAAAGCAATTAAAGAATATTGTGAAAAAAGCGGAAATAATAAGAAAAGTAATCTAATCACTCAAGAAGATATATTAAGTGGAATTTGTGGCATTCTATCTATTTTTATTGCTAACCCTCAATTCCAAGGACAAACAAAAGAAAAACTAGTCAACTCTGAAATTGTTAAATTAGTTGAGCACGGAATTCGTGATCACATTGATCATTGGTTATATAGTAATATAGATAGATCTAACGCTTTAGCTGAGTTTTTTATCAATAACGCAGAAGAAAGACTAAGAGCAAAAAATAATCGTGATGTTAATCGTAAGACAGCTATTCAAAAACTACGTCTTCCAGGTAAGCTAACTGATTGCAGCAAAAAAGATCGTTCAGACACTGAATTATTTATTGTGGAAGGTGATTCAGCTGGTGGATCTGCCAAACAAGCGCGCAACCGTGAAAATCAAGCGGTTTTACCCTTAAGAGGAAAAATCCTTAACGTGGCAAGTAGCAGTGAAGATAAAATAAAAGCCAATCAAGAACTATCTGATCTTCAAGTTGCTTTAGGATGTGGAACTGGAGCTCATTATAAAAAGGATAAACTACGCTATGAAAGAATCATTATCATGACAGATGCTGACGTGGACGGAGCTCATATTGCTTCTCTTCTACTCACATTCTTCTTAAGAAAAATGTCAGATTTAGTATTAGATGGGCATTTATATCTAGCTAAGCCTCCATTGTTTAGAATTAACATTGGCGATAAAGTTCACTACGCTGCCAGCGATGCAGAAAAGGATAAAATTGTTAGCAAAGCTGGAAGGTCTAAGGTGGAAATAGGCCGCTTTAAAGGCCTTGGCGAAATGACAGCCAAGCAATTAAAAGAAACCACTATGGACCCTAAAACTCGTGAATTATTCAAAATAACTTTAGTGGATGATACTGAATCTGCTGAAGACACTACCGAAAGGCTGATGGGCAAAAGACCAGAGCATCGCTTTAAATTTATCCAAGAACAGATGATTTCCCATGGAGATGAAGTCTTAGAGAATCTAGACTTATAAAATCCTTGATTTAAATCTCCATATTTATCTAAATTTTTAGTACCTTTTGCTCTTCAGCTAATGTGCATCTTCAACATTTGTTTAATATATTTTTAATTATGAGCAAAGCAATCCATCAAGCATATTATTAGTAATATCAAATTCTCCTACAAAATTTAACGAAACACTCTCTAATTTTACGCTTAAACCTGCATCAAGCAATAAATTATTATATTCAACTGATAAATCACCAGGGTTTTCTTGAGAAGAGAAATTGGCCTGACTTCTCTGTTGACCACCACCTGAGGAATTAGATCCAGCCCCATCATCACAGCTTTCAGATGAACCCAAGCCCTCTCCTTCAGAAACATTATCTTTGAAAGGTACATTTCCGTATGGTTTTCCTCCGCCAGATGAACTATCATCTGGATCGTCATCTTCATGTTTTTTCAATTTTGTTGCAAAATCTCCAGTAGGAACCTTCTTATCTTGACTATCATCATCATCGTCGCTGCCATCACCAGAATTCTTCCAAGTACCTTCACCTTCGTCATCATCACTTTCCTGCTCATCAACTTTTTGATTTTCTGGATCACTATTTATAGGTGTATCTTCACCTGAACAATATTTTACTATTCTATTTATATCCTCATTCCCTTCATCATCGTTATCATCACCTCCATCATCGTTATCATCGTCTCCAAAGTTATCATCATCATCTTTTTTGAGAGGTGCTTTAGGAGCCATTGTCAACCGAGCTATGCAATAGGCTACGACACCACTTATGGCCCCAGAAATAATACTAATCTTTAAAGCCCAAGAGTCTGCCTCTGCAATCCGCTCTTTAAGATTTGATATTTCATCTTGATCTTCCTTAGATCCAACTATAATTCTTGCCATTTTGTATAACTTCCCTTAAATCTTTACTTGCTAAATATTTCTAACTTTAGCGACCTTTATTTAGTTAATAATTATTTATATATCAAGTACAGTGCTGTAAAAATATTAAAAAGTCAAGTTTTTTTATAATGATTATAATATTATATTTTCTTGTATATAAGATTTTATGGATATAACATTTATTTATATAAAATAACTAGAAGTTTGCCATGAATAAAAAAATTTTAAGAATAATGACTTTCATATATACTTTTATGCTAGCCTATAATCTAGCACAAGGAGAGATATTGGATATCTTAGAAAAATTAGGACTATATGAACCTGAACAAATCATCCCTCAAATAGATGAAGATGGAGCAGACGTTATTCTAAATTCTAATGAAGACTACTAGACTTTCCTCCCTTTATATTATTCTTGCATCATTAATCATATGAATATATTTTGTGAGAGAAAATTTTATATTTATAAACCCCAGGATTAATAATGATAGATTCAATAATTTGCCCAAAATGCAGTTCTCAATACGGATATGAAGATAGAGGAATGTATATTTGTCCGGAATGCGCTCATGAATGGACAGAAAATGACACCCATAATAATGATGATATTCTTAATGTGAATGACGCTAATGGTAATCCATTAAACGACGGAGACCATATCACAATTGCAAAAGATTTAAAGGTGAAAGGCTCATCAACTGTTTTAAAAATAGGTACTAAAGCAAAAATAATTCGTTTAATTGATGGAGATCATAATATTGATTGTAAAATTGATGGGATTGGATCTATGCTTCTTAAATCAGAATTTGTAAAAAAAGCCAAGAATAAATAATACAAACGCCCCTTCAATACTACTATTAAGATATAACGTTAGGATTTGATTTTAAGTTTTATCTTTAAGCAGCCAAGATTTTTCTTGTTCAGATAGAAATGGGGATAGTTTTTGATAGACTTTTTTATGATATTCATCAAGCCATTGTTGTTCATCAAGATTAAGCATTTCTGGTAGAATAAGTCTTTTATCTATAGGAACAAGAGTTAAGGTTTCAAAGGCTAAATAACCGTTATTTAACTCTTTCACCAGCATTAGATTTTCTATTCTTATTCCATATTCACCATCTTTATAATATCCTGGCTCATTAGAAAGAATCATTCCAGGCTTTAAAGAAACTTTACTATGCTTACTAATTCTTTGTGGACCTTCATGAACTGAAAGACAATTCCCTACCCCATGGCCTGTTCCATGGGCATAATCTTTACCCTTTTGCCATAAAAATTGACGCGCTAAAATGTCCAGTTCAGCACCTGAAGTTCCTTTGGGAAATATTGCTCTTGCTAAAGCAATATGCCCTTTCAAAACTAAAGTAAAATTTTTCTTCTGTTGCTGAGTTGGATTTCCTATTGAAACAACTCTGGTTACATCAGTTGTTCCTCCATAATATTGCCCACCAGAATCTAAAAGAAACAATCCACTTCCTGATAATGTCTTGTTAGTCTTTTCATTTGGCGCATAATGAATAATCGCTCCATTTGCAGCAAAAGCTGAAATAGTTGTGAAACTTGGATAAATAAATCTATCATTTTTCTCTCTATATTCAAGCAACTTACAAGAAACACTTAATTCGTTTTTTTCTTCAGCATTGTTGTCCAACCAATGTAAAAGTTTTGTTACAGCAACTCCATCAATAAGATGAATCTCTTTAGCGCAATCTATTTCAATATCATTCTTACAAGATTTTCTTAAAAGACATGGATCATCTGCTAATATTGGGTTATCAAGTTGATTGGCAAGCCAAGTTGATGCAGAATTTGGATCAATCTGCACCTGTTTTTTTTTAATTAATTTAACCCTCTCGGAAAAATCTTCTAAAGAATATGAATCTTTAGCGTTAGAAAATAACTCTATTGAACCATTTTGATGGAATATTAAATAGGAAAGAAGCATAGGATTATATGCAACATCATGAGCACGAATATTAAGCAGCCAGCAAATACTACTTGAATCAGTTATAATCAATGCATCAATCTTATTATTTACTAAATAATCTTGAATCTCTTTACGCTTATTATCAGAAGACTTCCCTGCATATTCTAAAGGATATTCAAAAACTTCACTTTGCTTCAGAGCAGGCTTATCATCCCAAATTAAATCAACTAAATTATCACATGGAACTAAATTATAATCCTTATAATATTCAATAGCTTTTAAGCTATATATTTTTGGATCATAACCTATTTTATTTTTAGGAATATGCTTAGATAAGTCAGATAAATTATAAACCTTTAAATTATCAGATAACTCTTGATGAGCCTGAAGGATATATCTACCATCAGTAAAAAATAGAGCTGAATTCTTAGTAATAACAGCAAGACCATTAGAACCAGTAAAACCGGTAATAAATTTTAAGCGATTTAAATGTTCTGGTACATATTCACTCTGAAATTCATCATTAGAAGGAATTAAAAAACAATCTATCCCATAATCATCAAAGATATCTCTTAACTTGATAATTTTAGCACTAACATTCATATTCATTTAGTTTTACTTATCATGTTTTTTACAATTTACATAAGTTAAACGTTGAATTAAATCTTTTGTATCTGCAATAACAACTGAAGAATTTGAACTAAATAACCTTCTATAAGCAACTACTAAGTCAAGATTCTGCTGTCTACTATAAAAACAATGATCTGGATCAGTAGTGATTTGATCACCAACATATGAATAATAAGTAACATAACACTTTTTATTAACCATACCTATTATAGTGATAGCTTTCCAAGCTTTAGCGTCTCTTAAGTCTGGAAAAGTACAGCTAGAAGGATTACATGAATTTAGATTCTTAACTATATCTGTATAGCAACTACCATATTCTTCTTTTAAATTATCCTGCAATGTTGCTGACCTAGCACTCGCAAAATTAGCAGTTAATAATATTAATACTAAAATACAAATCTTATTCATTTCTTCTCCTTTCTAAATAAGTAATTGAGTAGCCAAACTTAAGAATATACCAAAGCTTAACACATCCGTTGCAGTAGTCACAAACACTGACGATGCAATTGCTGGATCAAAATTTAATTTATCTAACACTATAGGTATGATTGACCCTAAGAACCCAGCCAAGGCAAAATTTATAGTAACCGCTAAACCAAAAACCAAACTTAATGTTGTATTTTGATGAAGAAGAGCTAAAACACCTCCTCCCAAACATGCTAAGACTAAACCATTACAGGTGCATGAAATAATTTGATTCCTTATCACTCTAAATATATTTAAAGAAGTAATCTCCTTACCTGCTATTGAAAGCACTGTAACAGTCATTGTTTGAGTTCCTGCATTGCCACTAATCCCTGCAATAATTGGCATAATTGCTGATAAAATAACAGCTTGCTGAATGGTATCATGATAGTGATTCACTACTAACGCACAAATACTAGTAGCCAAAAGACTAATTAACAACCAAGGAAACCTGCTTTTAACAACTTCAATCACATTCAAATAAACATCATCCTCACGAACACCACCCATATGCATAATGCTTTCCTCAGCGTTTTTATCAGTAACCTCAAAAACATCTGTTAGGGTAATCACCCCCACAAGTCTACTATGCTTATTAACGACAGGAATAGTAACAAAACCATATTTCTTAAACAAGAAAGAAACTTCTGTATCTTCCAAATCTGTTTGTACAGCTTTAATTGCCACATTCATTATTTTACTTATCAATAAATTACCAGGTTTTGAGAGAAGATCACTTAATCTAACGCTACCAATGGGGGTAAACTTAGAATTAGTAACAAAAATTTCATGAAACACTTCAGATGATTTTTGCTTACTTTTCATATAATCAATTGCCTGAGCTATGGTCCAATGCTCAGAAATAGAGATAAACTTCTTTTGCATTAATCTTCCAGCACTATCCTCTGGATAGGAAAACTCTTCCGTAATTTCTTTTGTCTTTGTTTTATTTAAATGCTTTAGTATTTCATCTCTTAACTCTTCTTCTAAGGAATCAAGCACATAAACTGCATCATCTGCATCAATTAAGTTCATAATTTTAGAAGTTTTTTTAGCACCTATCATCTCAATAACAACAGGAATAACGCTAATATCCAACTCCACAACTAATTGGCTAATTTGTTGTTCACTTAGTAAATTAAGAATTTTTTCTTTTTGGGAAGAACTTGATCTATTAAAGAAACCAGCTAAATCTGCAACATGTGAACTCTTAATGATTTTTCTAACTTCACTAGACGCCCCACGAGTCACCGCTTCTGCAAGAGAATTTTCAAATTCATCTTGATAGCGCTCAATATATTCTTCTGTGGATTGCTCTGTTAAATTCATCTCATTCAATTCAATAACGCCTATATTGAATGATATTATAGCTTTAATACTTAACAATGTCACCCTTTTAAGAATTTTTTTTAATAATTATTCTTAACTCAACTAAAAAAACTATAGAGTCATAATCACTAGCAACATTCTACACTTAATGAACAATTAATTGACTAAGCAATTAGCTTATCTTATCATTTACATAATCCTAATATTGATAACAAATTTGAAAGTCACATGGTGAATTTAAATAAGATTCAAATTCTTCCAGCAAATACCTTAGACTATCCAGTTATTCAGAATATAGGACGTTTTTATGTGTACGAGCTTTCTCGTTATTGTGGTTTTATTTCAAAAGAATGGAATATCCCTTCAGATGGTTTGTATGAGTCTTTTGATTTTAAAATTTACTTTGAAGATTCATCTAGAAAAGCATATATAATTAAAACCGAAGAAAATGAATTAATTGGCTTTGTTTTATTAAACAAAGAAGGAATATTGCCAGAAACAGAGCATAATATGGGAGAATTTTTTGTTTTAGCAAAATTTCAAGGGAAAAAAATTGGAGAGTTTGTTACATCTAAAATATTTCAACTTCATCCCGGCAAATGGGAAATATCCGTAATACCAGAAAACAAACCTGCTCTGGCCTTTTGGAGAAGAACTATTTCTAAATTAACTCAAGGCAATTATAATGAGGATATCAAGAATATTGACTACGATAGACATCAGCCTAAACGGTATATATTAAGTTTTTCAGCTCTATAGCTATTGCCTAACTCTCTGAAGATCGTTACTTTGAAAACTTTCTTCTCTGGCCTTAGAAGACCACTTCCCTAATTCTTCCGAAGATAATTTACTAGCAGGTGGTATAAACCTAGGGGTAAATTTATCTAGATCTAAAGACATTCCTTTTTGATTTAAAACTTTTGCTAATTCTATCACATTCATTTCTATTTTTGATATACTGTCCTTGGTAGATCCATCTCTAGCTTCTGAAGATTGGTAAGATAGTTGTTTCTGAACAAGTAAGAATTTGTTTTGCATTCTATCCATTAATTGACTTATAATTTGCTCTTGAATTCTATTAGCACTTTCTTTTTCAACTACTTCTACTTTTTCTTTTATATTATTAGCATTACCTTTAACATCCTCTAATAATTGACTTCCTACCGAATTAGAAGGAAATATAGAATCTTTCTGTAATGATTCCACCCGATTAATAATATTACCTATATGATCATTTATACTGGAAGGATGTTCTATATATGATTGTCGAGATTCAACCATTTTAAATTCATCTGGCCTATCTGGAGACCAATTCTCTACATAATATGGCTCCCCCTTCTTTGGCAAAGCTTCAGTTTTTGCTTTATGCACATCTAAAGACATTCCTCTTTTATTTAAAGATTTAATTACCCCAAACATAGCAGCTTCAAATCTAGATATACGTTTGTTACATTCACGCTCAGAATTACTACTAAGATTAGAATTCCTTGTATAACTTTGTATAATTGAAAAGTTATTTTTGATCTTATTTACTAATTTAGTAACAAGCTCTGTCTGAGTTTTATCAGGAGAAAATCTCTGAAGCTCATAGGAGTCTTCTAATATTTTTTTTAACTGATTTATACTGGTATTAATACCTCCAATAACCTGCCTTGCTGCATAAGGAGAGCCCATAGTATAGTTGGCAACTTCTTGTAATTTCTCTAAACCACCACTCTCTATATCATATAAATAACTATCTATGTCTAAACCTTCCATGATTATCTCCTCATCTCTTTAGGAATATTATTTTTTTGAGGAGAAAACCTCTCTATATCTAAAGATAATCCAGCTTTATTTAACGATGTCACCATCCCTATCATACTTTCTTCCATTTTTTTTACATGCTTAGCAAAACTATTCTCTCTATCATGATCAAACACACTTACAAATCGTTTAAAGTTCAATAAGTTAGATTGCAGAGCCTCCATAGTTTTAGTCACCACTGTTGCCTTAACTCTATTATCCATTGATATTGTAAACCCTTCAAGTCCTATTAAAGTTTGCCTCAATCTAGAAATACCACTATCAAATTTTGGAATTAATTGATTCAACAAATAACCACTATGTTCTGACATCAATCTTCTAGAAATATATTTTGACTTGGAAACCTGATCATCCATTTCTTTAATATATTCAGCCGTAGCATTTATTCCTTCTTTCATCAAAGACCTCTCGTCTCTTTAACTAAAAATAGAATTATACTTACCAATGGTTAATGAATGATTAATCTCTACTTCTGACATTTATCACAATAAAAGCTAGCTCTACCTCCTTGTTTTAATTTAATTATATAGCTATTACAAGATCTACATTCCTCCCCTTCCCTGCCATAAACATTAAATGAATTTTGGAAATATCCCTTCTCTCCGCTTACTGATGCATAGTCTTTTAGGCTAGAACCACCTTTCTTTATGGAAAGATCTAAAACTTCTATAATTTTACTATACAATAATTTCACTTCTTTTGAAGTTAAAGTATTGGAAGCCCTAAAAGGAGAAATTTTACTAAGAAACAAACATTCAGAAGCATATATATTGCCCACCCCAACAATATGTTTATTATCCATTAAGCTTAACTTTATTGGCTGCTTTCTCTTTAAAACCTTCTCTAAATAGCCTGAAGTAAAATTAGTATCAAATGGCTCAATCCCTAGATTTCTAATTAAAATATGATTTTCTAATTCGTCTCTCTTAACTAAGGTTATTAAACCAAAGCGACGAGGGTCGTTATACACAACCACGATGCCACCTTCCAAAATAAAGGAAAAATGATCATGCTTCTGATAAATATAATCCTTTTTTTTGATTAACACCTTACCTGACATTCCAAGGTGAACTAACAACACCTGATTATTACTTAAAAATATTTGTATATATTTGGCCCTTCTTACAATATCAATTATATTAGTGTTACTAATTTTTTGAACAATATCCGCAGGAATTTCTTGCCTTAATTTATGCTTTGTAAGATGATATACTTCTGTGATAGTTTGGTTTAAAACACTATTTCTTAAGCCTTGACAAATTGTTTCAACTTCTGGCAATTCTGGCATTATTTTTAAACCTCTTCATAACAATTTATACAACAACATAACATAAGGATCTAGAATGAAACAGGAAAATTTTATCTTAACTATTTCTTCTCCATCAGGAGCTGGTAAAACTTCTATTGCTAAAAAAATAGTATCTGTAGATTCTAAATTCGTACATTCCATTTCTGTTACCACTAGAGACAAACGTCCATTAGATGTTGAAGGCAAAGATTATTATTTTGTGAGCAACGAAAAATTCGAAGAAATGCTTAATAACAATGAATTCCTTGAATATACAAAGATTTTTGGAAATTTTTATGGATCACCAAAGTCTTATATCAAAGATCAATTGTCTAAAGGTCATGATATTATGTTTGATGTTGATTGGCATGGATCAGATTCTATTAAAAACCAACTTGGTAATTTAGTGGTGAGCATATTTATATTACCACCTTCAATGAAAGAGCTAGAACAAAGACTACGCTCACGAAATTCTAATTCAGAAGAAGATATTATAAATAGAGTAAAAAATGCACCCTTTGAAGTAAGTAAATATTCTCTGTATGATTATGTAATAGTTAATGAAGACTTTGAAGAAACAGTAAAAAAGATATTTACTATAATAGAAGCAGAAAGATTAAAACGTTGTGATTTTAAAGATTTTATTAATAAGCTAGTCAATTCTTAAGTAATTAACTAGCTTAGAAAAAGAACTAAACTTAAGCTAAAGCTTCTGCTAAAGCTTCTTCAGATAAATCTTGCCCACTTTTTGCTAAAATTCTGACTAAAGAGTTAATAGCATCTTTATGTTCTGGATTTTTAATTTTCATGAAGTTACGTGAAACTTCTATACACATTCTTTGACTTGGATTCGGATTAATATCAGAATCTACAACATTTAATGTTGAGTCCAATCCTTCATAAAAACTAGCAACAGATGTATTTAAATATTTAGCAATTAATGCAAGTCTTCCTGCAGAAACTCTGTTTGTACCAATTTCATATTTTTGCAACTGTTGGTGAGTAACTTCAATTTTTTCACCTAAATCTTGACGAGACATCCCATGTGCTAATCTTAATTCTTGAATTTTTGCACCAATATAACGATCAATTTGTTCAATATGTTCAACTTTTCTAGCCATTTTCTTACCTTATAATTATTATTATTCACTTGTTATGTTACTTGCGATTACAACAACTTAACATAAATTAACTATATGCGCAAGTCATTTTTAACAACTATATGTATAAATTTTAATCTTTTCAACTCAAGGATACATTTACATCCATTTACGAACCATCCTAACCACTGACTCTTCCTTGGTTAGAGAGATAACATCACTTCTATTAACCCACCTCAACTCTTTAGCTTCTCCATTATTAGATAACTCTTCATCACTTTTTACCTGGAGTAAAAACCTTATATCATAGTGATAATGAGCATTCTCTTTTTTGTTTTCTGGAATTAGATGGATATCTATATCAAAAATATTACCATCTACTGCTTCAATTGCATTAATTCCTGACTCTTCTTGCGCCTCTTTTATAGCAACAGCCAGAATATCTGAATCTCCATCTGCATGCCCACCAGGCTGAAACCATCTATTAAGCTTCCTATGATGCATTAACAGCGCTTTATCACCTTCTTTATTAAGCAACCAACTTGACCCAGTTATATGCCCTTTTTCTAACTCTCTCTCAAAACAATTATGATTCTCATTAACAAATATAATAATATCTTCTTTTGCTTTACTCTCTTCTTCTGAAGAAGGAATATATTTTTCTAGTAACTCAAGTAAATTATTTCTATGCATATTTAATCTCCATATATTATGTATGAATAGTTAGCATACAACCCCATATAATTCAATTATAACTTTATTGACATCTAGTTAACTTGTGTTTACCTTTAGCGATTATTAATTTAAATGAGTAAAGTATTATGATATTAAAAAGAAAGAAACCTATTAACACCAGAGTATTTTCTTCTGATGATGAGGAAATCATCCATATTCGTGGAGAATACTCAGAATTTCAAGTTAGCAAAACTAGTGGTAATATCATAGTTGAAGACAACATAGTAGGAAATATTGATCTTATTCAAGTAACTGACTTAGCAACAAATAAAACTACTCATCACAAAAACGCTAAATTCTTATATTACTACAAAGATTTAAATATGGTCCCAGTAACCAGAGAAGAACCAATACCAGTGGCGGTTACTATTGATGTGGAGCAAAAAAATGGAACATATTATATTAATGAACAAGACATCCTAAAGCATCAAATAGATTTAAACACTAATAAGTTTGAAATTACTAACGTCTATGATTCAAAGGGTGGAACTGCAACAGTAAAAGATGGACAAATCACTTTTAAAACCGATGATAATTATAAAGGAATAATGTCATTTAGATATTTGTTTGAAAATGAATTTGGACAATCATCCACAGAAAAAAATCCCGTTCTTTTAAGAACCCCAGACCTACCAAAAGATGAAAAATTTATTCAGCAATTATGGTATTTAGAAGATGTAAATGTTCTTCCAGTTTGGGATAAATATACTGGAAAAGGGATAAAAGTGGCGGTTTATGACAGCGGCTTCTTTCCTAATCACATAGACATAGACAATAATGTTATACATAGAGATGATTTCTCTGTTTATAACAGCCACATAATAGGCCTTCAACAACATGCTCTGCAAGTTGCAAGTATTATTGCCTCCGAAAGAAATGATAAATTTTATGTTGGAATTGCACATAATGCAAAAATAGGAAGTTATCAAGCACTAAGATCAGGTCACCCTAACCATAATGATTTAAGCTTCTTTTTAGATTACGATGTGATCAATAATAGCTGGGGATCAGATATTCCTTTTAATCCATCTAAAGAACGAATCGAACTACATAGACAAGACTTTAAAAAAGCGGCAAGCCTAGGAAGAGACAATCTTGGAAGCATAATAACCTTTGCCAGCGGCAATTCTGGAGGAATTGGCCTTGACTCGAATTATGATGGATTTATGTCTGGGCCGCATATTATCATAGTGGGGGGAATAAATAAACCACTCGATCAATTATTTATGGAAAAACATATACCATATTTTGCATCTCACGGAGCTAATATTTTAGTTTCAGCTCCAGCTTCAAATATTTGTTTATTATCAAATGATAACTTTGAGATATCTAATAATTTTAACTCCCAAGATTCCAATAGCGTTAACATCCAGGGAACCTCTTTTGCAGCCCCTATAGTGAGTGGAATTATAGCATTAATGTTAGAAGCTAATCCAAACTTAGGCTATAGAGATGTTCAAGAAATATTAGCCTCTTCTGCTAAGATAGAAACAAACGGGCTTCTACCACAATGGTCTTGGCAATATAATAAAGCTGATAATTGGAATGGTGGAGGACAGCATTTTAGTCATCAATACGGTTTTGGTAAAGTTGATGCTCAAGCAGCTGTGAAACTTGCAGAGTCTTGGCCCTTGCAACAAACAATACAAAACCTTAAAACCACACAAAATTATTATCAATTAACTCGTCAAATAGTTACTTCTATAGATTCATTTAAAATTGATGTACCACAAAACGGAATAGTTGAGCATATTGAACAAAGCGTTAATATGGGTATTAGAGGGAATATTCAGGATATTAACCTATATCTAACATCTCCACAAAATACCACAAGTAAGTTGATGTATAATTTTTTACATAATCCTGTAGAAAATAAAAAGTTATCCAGCTTTGAAATATTAGATAAGCTCAAAATTCATTCATTACCAACAGGAATAGATTGGAACTTTGGCAGTACTAACTTCCGTGGAGAAGAAATGAAGGGGACATGGACATTTACTGTGGAAGTTAGAAATAGCCCAGCCATTGCTAATAACCCACAACCACCACAAACAACAGAGGCCGTATACATTAACGCTCTAGACATTAAAATTCATGCTAAATCAGACAATACATTAAAACAAATGATTTATACTGATGAATTTAAATCATCCATAGAAGATACACAACAAGATAGAAAAAATATCTCTGTGGATCAAAATATTGATATTATAAATGGAGCAGCTTTAAGCTCTGGAATTGATATAGATTTAGATAATAATATAGCAATTATAGATCAAGTTGAAGTAAAGCTAGATAAAGACATCAAGCTTAAAGGAATTATTACTACCGATCATGATGATAAAATTACCATCTCAGATAATCAAAAACTTACTATCAATCTAAATGAAGGAGATGATATAGTTGAGTTTTATGGTTATGATAATATCATTACCTTACAAAAACAGACTGGAATAATCACCATCAATCATTTTGAACAAAATTTTACTATAGACACAACTAAACTAGGTGAAGGACATTGCTGGCAACTTAACAATGGATTTGAAAGTAATATAATAATTGTAGATAATAGCTTAGCTGTTAACGAATATTATGAGCAATATTAGTTTACACTAGCCAGATTGGATAATCTATGCTATAAAGAAACGTCTTAAAAATCCTTAAATAATAAATAGTGAATTAGAATGCATAATATTAGAAATTTAGCAATTATTGCCCATGTTGATCACGGTAAAACAACTATGATTGACTCAATGTTTAATCAGTCAGGTATATTTCGTGATAATCAAAAACGCTCAGAAAGAGCTATGGATTCTAATGATCTTGAAAAAGAACGCGGGATTACAATTCTAGCTAAATGCACATCAATTGAACTTGAAGACGTACGCCTTAACATTGTTGATACCCCAGGCCATGCTGATTTTGGTGGAGAAGTTGAACGAGTATTATCCATGGTGGATGGAGTTCTTCTGCTAGTGGATGCTGCCGAAGGTCCTATGCCACAAACAAAATTTGTTTTAACCAAAGCTCTAAGCCTAGGATTAAACCCTATAGTTGTAATTAATAAAGTTGATCGTTCAGATGCTAGAGTTAATGAAGTATTAGATGAAATTTTTGATCTATTCGTTGCACTAGATGCAAATAATGAGCAATTAAGCTTCCCTGTTTTATATGGATCAGGAAGAGCTGGATGGGTTAGCCTTGAGCAAGATGAAGTAGGAGAAAATTTAGAACCTTTATTCAACATAATAAAAGAATATGTCCCTGCCCCTAAAGTGGAGAAAGAAGCTCCATTTTCTATGCTTGCAACTATTTTAGATTACGATCCTTATTTAGGTAGAATGCTAACTGGTAAAATCTATAGTGGAATTGCAAAAACTAACATGCCAGTAAAAGCTCTTAATATCAACGGTGAACAAATTGAGTTAGGTAGATTAACAAAAGTATTTGTATTCCGAGGTGTTGAGAAAGTTGCGGTTGATCAAGCTGAAGCTGGGGATATTGTATCTATTGCTGGACTTATTAAAGGATCAGTAGCCGATACTATTTGCTCTACAGATGTTGTAGATTCAATTCCTTCAACCCCTATTGATCCTCCAACAATGTCGGTTACTCTAACTGTAAATAACTCTCCTTTTGCTGGAACTGAAGGAACTAAAGTTACTTCTAGGGTAATTGGTGATAGATTATTTAAAGAAGCAGAAGTTAATGTGGCGATTAAAGTGACAGAGACAGAAACTAAAGATGCATTTGAAGTTGGTGGAAGAGGAGAGTTACAATTAGGAGTTCTTTTAGAAACCATGCGTCGTGAAGGTTTTGAAGTTTCTGTATCTAGACCTCAAGTATTATTCCAAAAAGATGAGAATGGAAATCTGTTAGAGCCTATTGAAGAAGCCCTAATTGATGTCGATGAAGAATTCAGCGGTATTGTAGTAGAGAAACTAACCATACGTAAAGGCGAATTGCAAGACATGCGCCCTTCGGGTGGTGGAAAGATTAGATTAACTTTCCATATTCCTTCACGTGGTTTAATTGGCTACCAAGGAGAATTCTTAACTGACACCAAAGGTACTGGTATTATGAATAGATTGTTCCATGGATACGGTCCTCATAAAGGAAAGTTAGAAGGAAGAAGAAATGGCGTTCTAATATCCATGGAAAAAGGTATTACAACATCTTATTCTCTATGGAATCTTGAAGAAAGAGGAGTATTATTTGTTCATCCTCAAGAAAAAGTATATGTGGGAATGATTATTGGCCAACATAGCCGAGATAATGATTTAGAAGTTAACCCTATCAAAGGAAAACAATTATCCAATATTCGAACCACATCTAAAGATGAAGCAATAAAACTAACTCCTCCTAAAGAGATGAGCTTAGAACAAGCTATTGCTTACATTGAGTCTGACGAATTGGTAGAAATAACTCCCAAAAATATTAGAATTAGAAAGAAATATCTTGATCCAAATGAAAGAAAGAAACTATCAAGGCAAGAAAAACAATAAACAACTATAAGGATCTAGCCTTTGAAGATTTATCATGATATTTCTTGGTTTTCTGATGAAAATTCTTCTCAACAGGAGGGGTCTCTAAAGCTTCTTTAACTACTAGCTTTGCAGATGATTGTGCTGCTCTTAATTTTTCCTCCTGTTGTTCTTTTTGCATTTCTTTAATATTACTAGCTAATTCTTCCTCTACTACAGAAACCACTTCAGGATTATGAGATTTAACCTTATCTTGGTGAAGATAACTATTTATGGTCATTAAAATTGCTAGACTTGCTGCTCCTACAGCTAATTTTACTGAAGGACCAGGAATTCCTGTATATTCTTCAATCAGAGTATCACTAATTTCTCCGGCTGCATGGGAAATATACCTCATAGCCTCACCTGAAAGCTTTTTTGATAATAAATAATAATCTGCCGCCTTAGTGAATTCCATTCTATTAAGAAGAGCTTTACCACCTGTCATTTTCCATAAATTTTTATATGCTGCCCTCCTTGAAGCTGAATAGACTCCTCCAGACAATGAACCGCTCCCTAAAGCACCTACAACACCATGAGCCACTATATCTGGTATGTCACTCTTAAAGTCAAGAGCTTTATTTGCTACGGCTGCACTCATAGCAGCTCCACTTGACTTAGCCAAAGTAAGCAAAATATCTTCGTCATGAGATTTAGCAAAAGTTTTAATAGCCTCTTTCATTGGAAGGGCAGTATCTTTAGGACGAGTTCCAGTTGTGGCGTTTACTCCAGCTCCACCATATACAGTAGCAGCTCCATAACCCAACCTAGATCCAATAGAGGAAAATCCCTCTCCTCCAACAATTCCTTTAAATGATTGATCAATCACAACATTACAAAATGTTTCAAACATTGTTGCTTTTCCTGGATTTTTTCTTGCTTTTAATACTCCTTCAGTAACATCAGATAATGTATCAAAAGCACTGGATACGCAACCATATAAATAATTGGAGGTGCTATTAAGGAATCCTTCCATATTCTTAGAAGTAACCTCTTCTACAGGGGCTGGAAACACCCCCTCTCCCTCTAAAATTTTAACTCTTTCTTGCACTGCATTTATAACTGATTTAGGGTAATATTCATGTAACTCAGCAACTCCTGTAGGGCTCGAGGCATAACGAAGAAGCAACGCCTCTTGCCCAGCATTTGCTATTGATACCACTTCAGGAAAAGAAAGTTCTTCCTGGCTTGTAACCTTCTTTAAAATTCCAAGCTCCTCTGCTGGATTATTCAGATTCATTCTTATATTTTCTAGATGCCGAGCTATAAAATCCTCTAAACGATCATCTGCCCTTTTTATCATAAATTTCAACTCTTTACATAAAGTAGCTCAATTATTAGTCTACAATAATAAATCAGTTTAAAAAGATATTTTTATTTAACACCATAATATAGCTCTAATTTTTATATTATTTAAGAGATTTGAATTCACAGTAATTATCTTGACACTCTATTCAAACCTTAATAACATGACAATGATATAGCAACATTGATAAATAAGAGCAATATGGCAGATTCACGTTTCTTTCATAATAATGGATCAATATCTTTAAGAAAAATTATTGAGCTAACAGGAGCTTCTCTTCAAATTGAAACTGATCAGGATACAATAATTGAAGATGTTGCACCTCTTGAATCAGCAAACCACAAGCAATTAAGCTTTCTAACTAACAGTAAATATCTTTCTTCATTTAAAGAATCTAAAGCTGGCTTCTGTTTTGTTTATGAAAAATTTGTAAATCATGCCCCCTCATCTATGGTTACCTTAAAACATAGCAATCCATACAAAGCATATGCTATTGTGGCAAATGAATTTTATGCAGAAAAAGAAATAAAAGGCAAAATTTCTGATACTGCAGTAATTTCGAAAAAAGCACAGCTAGGAGATAACTGTAGCATAGGAAACTTTGTGGTAATTGAAGATGGAGTTGTTATTGGTAACAATAGTTCAATTGATCATAATAGCGTTATAAAGCGTAATGTAGTTATAGGAAATAACACAAAAATTGCAAGTAATGTTACTATTTCACATTCTGTTATTGGCAATAACGTAATAATTCATCCAGGAACGAGAATTGGACAAGATGGATTTGGCTTCGCTTCTGATCATACAGGCCATTTAAAAGTTCCACAACTTGGAATAGTTAAAATTGGTGATTTTGTAGAGATTGGGGCCAATACTACTATCGACAGAGGGTCTGCTCAAGACACTATAATTGGAGATATGTGCCAAATTGATAATTTAGTTCAATTAGGACATAATGTACAACTTGGTAAAGCCTGCGTAATTGTAGCTCAGGTTGGAATCGCCGGCAGTACCAAACTTGGTGACTTCGTTATACTTGGAGGACAAGTAGGAGTTGCAGGACATTTAAAAATTGGTAATCAAGTGCAAGTGGCTGCACAGTCAGGAATTGCTCAAAATATAGAAGACAAACAAATTATGGGAGGTTCTCCCGCTGTGCCTATTAGACAATGGCATAAACAAACTTTCTGCCTAAAAAAACTAGCTAATAAGGATAAAAGCTAATGGATAAACCTGTTATGAATATAGAAAGAATTATTAAAATGCTACCACATCGCTACCCTTTTTTATTAGTAGATAAAGTAATTTCTGTTGATGAAAAGGAAGAATCTTTGGTGGCACTTAAGAATGTAACTTTTAATGAACCACATTTTACTGGTCATTTTCCAGATACGCCTGTTATGCCTGGGGTTTTAATCATTGAGGCATTGGCACAAGCTGCTGCACTTTATGTTCTAAATAGTATGAATATTGAAACATGTGAAGACAAAACTGTCTATTTTATGTCTATAGACAATGCAAAGTTTCGTCAAATTGTTTCTCCAGGGGATGCCTTGCATCTTCATGTTAAAAAAGAACGCGGTCGTGGAAAAGTATGGAAATTCAGCGGAGAAGCTAAAGTAAATGGTAAATTAGTGGCAGAAAGCTTATTTACTGCGATGATTGCGGAGAAATAATATGGCAAATGTAATTCACCCGACAGCTATTGTTATGGATGGAGCCACCCTTGGTGATAACAACCATATTGGTCCATATTGTATTATTCATCCAGAAGTAACCTTAGGAAATAATAATATCTTAAAATCTCATGTAGTTTTAGATGGAAATACTGTTATAGGGAATGACAATCAATTCTTTCCATTTTCATCTATTGGCTCTCTTCCACAAGCAAAAGCATATCCTAAAGAAAAAGTCACATTAGTTATAGGTAACAATAATATCTTCCGTGAATATACAACGGCTAATCCAGGTACAGATGCTGGTGGACTTATTACAAAAATTGGAGATCATTGTCTATTCATGGCTTCTAGCCATATAGCACATGACTGCCAAGTGGGAAATGACGTTATCCTTGCAAATTGCGTTGCTCTTGCAGGACATGTCCATGTGGGAGATTTTGCTATAATTGGTGGATTATCCGC
>JAOARE010000040.1 GCA_025210695.1 Rickettsiales bacterium | reverse complement strand
ATGCTAAATCCTAGAATCCAAAAGATGAAAGACCCTATAGAAAAATCCATTAAATTTTTCATTATAATATTACCGGCGTTTTTTGCCCTTGTAAATCCTGTTTCCACCATAGCAAATCCCGCCTGCATAAAAAATACAAAGGCAGTAGCTATTAGAACCCATATCGTATCAATTGCAATAGAATGATCCATGATAAATCTCCTCCTTATTTTTTTATAGCTTTTTTTATTTAAAATCATGCCAGCTGTACATAATTTCTATCATTGATAAACAATACATACAAAAAAATAAAAAAAAAGACATCGACAGATTAAAAGAATTAGTATCCTCTTAATTGTAGACATCTTTGCCTTCTTGTTTTTTAAATTTTCTTAATATTAACATATATATTATTTTTTTTCAATACTTTTTTTCATATTTAAGGAAATTGCATAATTCTTGCTTGGCTGGATTGCATAATATATATGGTAGGTTCCGAAGTTTCGCAGCAGTTTGAAGTAGTTTATGGTATAATTTGTATATATTTCATTGTAAGGGATATTATATTTTTAAGGCAAAATACTTTTTAAAAGGGCAGGCCATTTGGCCTGCCCTTTATTGTAGGTTATATCCGAAGTATTCTTCCCCCCTTGTTTCAGAAGGGTTCTTAATCCTACAAATTATTGTACGACATCAAACGCTTCATCTGCCCAGCCCCTTGTATCTGTTACAGGTGCTCCCATTCCAGATTTTACTGATACAGCATCATAACCTAATACTCTTAATCCAGCTACAGTTTCACCGCTGTAGCAATATAGGTATACAGTCTCATACATTGAAATACTATAAAAATTATCTACTAACGCGCTAGTTCCCCACGGTCCATTAACTGCATCCATTAGGTGACCTGCTTCATAATCTTCAATTTGCTACTTTGTACAAGAAACCACATGAAAGATTATAACGCTTACTTTATTTATTGATTAGTTCTGCCTTTTGCAACATTCTCCGGATAACTGCTGCTGTTTCTGCTCTTGTAATATTATCTGTTGGTTTTAATGCATTGTTATCACCTTTTACAATATGCTTGTCAACACAAATTGCAGTTGCCTTTTCTGCCCAAGCTTTTACATGCTCATAATCTGAGAATTTTTCGAGTTCTAGACGTATTTCTTCATTTGTCATATCTGTGTCTAATTCAACAATTTTCATTGCTCTCATCAACATTACCATGGCTTCTTCTCTTGAAATCATGGCATCAGGTCTAAAATTGTTATCTTCATAGCCTTTTATTAGACCATACTCATTGGCTTTTGCTACTGCCTCATAGTACCAGTCTCCTTTATTTACATCATTAAAAATATTTTTTCCTTCATCACCTCGCATCAATCCTAAGCTTCGTACTAATATAGTAGCAAACTCTGCCCTTGTGATGCTGCGATCTGGCTCAAATGCTTCTTCTGATACACCTTTGATGACAAGTCTAGAACTCATATCCTCAACATCTTCTTTTGACCAGTGATTCAGTATATCTTCGAAAGACTTCTCATTCCATATAATAGAGTAAGTACTGTTTGTCAAACTGTTAATACGTGCATAGTATATACCATCAATCGCCTCAACAACCGTCGGTACGTGTGAGAAACTTCCATCCTTGTTGTAGACGATTCCTGTTGTAATCTTGTTATGGTCTACGCCTTCTGGTATCTTTATTAGTCTTCCAATATAACCATCGAATTTAGATACGCTCATGGAACTATTATTATGCTTACACGTGATTTCAAATTCAACAGGTGGTACCATGATTGCTTGGTCATTATCTTTTGCCTTTTTCTCCATTTCTTCAATCACTTCTTTGGGTGCTTTCGTTATCTTAATGTTCATCTTAATATCATCTAGATCAACGTCTTTGCCTATTTTCTCTGATATTTCTTCAATATTCAGCTTACTAGTCTTCAAGACATAATGTACATCTTCTGTTCTCACTTCAAGCTCTGCCTCTTTATCGGCCATATCTTTTACCAGCTGAACATCCAAGGTGCCTTCTACAATATCAGCCTTCGTGTTTACTGGGATGATAACGCTTGGCTGTTCTTCCTCTTGCAGCTTTTTCTCTACTTTCTTATTATCTACTTCTACAGTCGTAACAACTTTATTATCAACCGTCTTTGTTTCTCCAGTAGCTGCTGTTTCTACTTTACCATTGACGATAATTTTAACACCTTCTGTTTTGGGTTTTCTCTTCGTCCTTGATCCACCTGAGCCATGAGAACCCCCACTCGATGTATTGCTCACCACTTGAATTGCTGCACTTGTCGCATCTGTTAATCTGTTGCTTGTTTTTGCAATTAGATGTACTGTTTCTTCTGTATCGTGGTTCATGGTAAAGCCTGTAAACTCACCTACTCCGTTCATAATGTATGCTCTATTATTATTGAAGGATGCATTTCCTGTACCATCTTCTTCTATATTGGCCATATTACCACTATAATCAATATCTATTACGCCATTATTGTCTACTGCACTTACAACAGGGTCTGTTGTAAAGTCAACATCTGTATTAACCTTTATGGTCGTTGGACTTGGTTGAATTGAGAAAATCAGTTTTGTTGCTACAACGTCACTTTCCACGTCACTTGATGTTACTACATTAAGATTTGTCCCTGCACTATCATCATCATTGGCAATTAAGTTAAACGTTTGTTTGTCTGCTGTTGCTATATATTTTATATCTGTAAAATTAGCAATACCTTCACTAGCAGTTAAGCTTGTTGTTCCGCTTAATGATCCTTCTGTATTCTCTGCTAAAGTTACCATTTCACTAAACCCTTTATCTACATTACCAAACTCATCTACTGCTTTAATAACGGGTTGAGTTGATAAGACTTGTCCACTTATGCTGTCATCTGGTTGAGTAGTAAAAATGAGTTTTGATGCTACAACGTCCATTTTTGCATTGTTATGATTACTAATATTACTTGCTAAATCACTAGCCATAATAGTTCCACTACCTACCATTATGTCGGAATTATTAATACTAAGAGTGATTACTGTATTATCTACTATATTTGTGCTATCCATATAATACGCTTTTATAACATAGGTTTCACTTGCCCCATCAGCAACAGAAATATTTAATCCAGTAAATTCAATTTCTCCACTTCCAGAATTATAGCTACCTTCTACATTTGTTACATCGGGTCCATCAAGAATAAATTTCAATTTATTCATATCAATACTACTAACATGAAGGTTTAATGAAGTAATTGACAATGGCAAGCCATCACTTGTTCCACCATCTTGTATTTGAAAATCAAATATGTTAACAGGATTTAATAAATCAGCCGTTGTCGGTATACTGATCATTTGACTTTCATCAAGGGGTCCTACTTTAACCGTTCCATCGCTATCGGCTAAAGGCGCATCAATAGTAGCATTCGTTGTATCCGCTGTTGTAGTACTGTTCTCTACATTATCTGTAACTGTTACAGAGATATCTTTATTTGTTCCTCCAACCACGCCTCTTACAATGGTATAGGTTGCTGTCCATGTCTCTGAGTTATTGGTTGCTACTACTGCTTTTCCTCCTCCAAATGCACTAAAATCTACTGTGACTTCATTTATATCTAAATTGTTATCACCACTAGACCTATTGTTCCATGTAGCGGTTACGGTGTCCCCTATTTTAAATTCTCCATTTGTTCCTGATCCACCACTTATTGATATATTGGGATCCGTCACTATTGGCGCTTGGTTGTCCATGGTTGCATTACTTGTATCTGCTGTTGTGGTACTGTTTCCGGCATCGTCAGTTGCTGTTACAGCTACATTTAGATTTGTTGCATTACTTGTTCCTTTGGCTATTGTATATGTTGCTGTCCATGTACCGGAGTTATTGGTTGCTGCTACTGCTTTTCCTCCTCCAAAATCACTAAAGTCTATGGTGACATTATTTATATCTGAATTATTATCACCACTTGACGTATTATTCCATGTTACTGTTACGATATCTCCTATTTTAAATTCTCCACTTGTTCCTGACCCACCGCTTATTGATATGTTAGCATCCGTTACGACTGGCGCTTGGGTATCTATGGTTGCATTACTTGTATCTGCTGTTGTCGTACTGTTTCCTGCGTAATCAGTAGCTGTTATAGCTATGTTTTTGTTGGTTCCTCCAACCCCACTACTTGCAATCGTATAGCTCGCAGTCCATGTACCCGAATTATTGCTAGCTGTTACTGCTCTTCCTCCTCCGAATGCACTGAAATCTACTGTGACTTCATCTATATCTGAATTATTGTCACCACCTGCTGTATTATTCCATGTAGCGGTTACGGTGTCACCTATTTTAAATTCTCCACTTGTGCCGGATCCACCACTTATTGATATATTCCCATCGGTTACTATTGGCGCTTGGTTGTCTATGGTTGCATTGCTTGTATCTGCTGTCGTCGTGATGTTTCCAGTATCATCCGTTGCTGTTACTGCTACATTTAAATTTGCTCCTTCTGTTGATGCATTTGTAATCCCATAAGTTGCGGTCCATGTCTCTGAGTTATTGCTTGCTACTACTGCTTTTCCTCCTCCAAATGCACTAAAATCTACAGTCACTCCACTTATATCTAAATTGTTATCACCACTAGACCTATTGTTCCATGTCGCTGTTATGGTGTCCCCTATTTTAAATTCTCCATTTGTTCCTGATCCGCCACTTATTGATATGTTGGCATCCGTCACTATTGGCGCTTGGTTGTCCATGGTTGCATTACTTGTATCTGCTGTTGTGGTACTGTTTCCAGCATCGTCAGTTGCTGTTACAGCTACATTTAGATTTGTTGCATTACTTGTTCCTTTGGTTATTGTATATGTTGCTGTCCATGTACCGGAGTTATTGGTTGCTGCTACTGCTTTTCCTCCTCCAAAATCACTAAAGTCTATGGTTGCACTACTTATAATATCTGTATTATTGTCACCACTTGCTGTATTATCCCACAAAGCTGTTACAGTATCACCTATCTTAAAGGTGCCAGCTGTTCCTGTTGCCCCACTGATAGAAATGCAATTGGCTGTTACTATGGGAGCTACTCCTGTTACATCAATATTGATACTTGGATTAGTTTCTAAATTTTTACCATCTTCATCCGTTACACTTATTGTTATGGTAGCTTGGTCTTCTCCAGAGACGTTACTTGCACTTGTATATTTGATGTTAGAAGATGTGCCTAAGAAAGTATTAATATCTTCTGCTACTCCTGATAAAGTAACTATTTTAGACGATACAAGTGTTTCAGTTACACCGGCACCTATAGCAGAACCATTATTTACTGTCATGGAGCCTTCACTTGCAGTTATCGTTACCGTTAGTTTTCTTCCTGATGTAAACGTCATACCTGAAAAATCTAGATTTGATACTTCATCTTCTGTTACCGTTAAATCAGTTGGTACACCTGATACGGTTGGTCCATCATATGGTACAGTGCTACTTATACTATTAGAAGTTGCTTCTGTTAGATCCGAGCCACTTGTATCTTCATCATTGGCAATCAAAGAGAAACTCTCACCATTAGCTTTAGCATTGTAAACAATATCTGTGAAAGTCGCAACACCATCACTGGCACTTACACTGGTTGTTCCTCCTATAGTGCCTGCTCCATTTTCAGTTAAAGTTACAGTTTCTGTAAAGTCTTTATCCACATTATCGTTCTCATCAACTGCTTTAACGACGGGTTGAGTTGTAAGAGTATTTCCACTAGTACTTCCTGCTGGCTGAGTCGTGAAGATAAGCTTTGTTGCAACAACGTCCATTTTTGCATTTCCGTTATTGCTAACACCAGACCCTATATTCTTGCTCATAGCTGTACTGCTGTTATCTAGAACTGCATCTTCATTATTAATGCTTAGAGTAATGGATGTATTTTCTATTATATCAGATGCATCTCTAAAGTAGGCTTTAACAACATAAGTCTCCGAATCAGTATTCCCTTGAGGTTCTTCATTTGAAACAGATATATTTAAGTCAGTAAATTCAATCAATCCAGTTGAGGAGTTATAAGTTCCTTCTTTACTAACATCTGGTCCATCGAGAATAAAACCTAGCTTGTCTAAGTCACTACCGCTAGTGTGAACATTTAATGCAGTAACATTCACTGCCTTTCCATCTTTTGCTCCCAAATCTCTTATTTTAAAATCAAATACCTCTACCGCATTTGCAGAATTAAGAGCCGTTGTGGGTATACTGATTATATTACTTTCATCCAATTCACCATCAACGATATCCCCCTCGGAAGCATGCTCTATTTTTAGGTTATCGATTTCTAGCCAGCTTACATCACCTTCAATCTGCATAATTTTCACCATGTCGATAGACATAAATTCCGAGAAAGTACAGCACTGGGATAAATTTGTATTTCCTAATTCATTTGTCGTAAAAGAAGCACCATCTAAATATGTACCATCTTTATATCCTTTTATTTGAAATTTACTAGCATAACCTCCAAATATAATGATATCACAAGCCGTAAGAGCAAACGTTCGATCATTTTGTTCATTAATCGTTAGTTTTGTTTTATTATTTTTAAAGACATTATTTTCATATATGCAAAATGTACCTGCCCCATATGATACTGAGGTCGAATCTGTACTGTCCACAATACGGAATTCTAGACCGTAATAATCAACATGATTTTCCATATTGCCACTAATGTTGGGTCCTCCACCTTTATCAAAAGTATGGGTTTTATATGCACTTACATATAACAATCGATTAAACTTATCCCTCACATCATTCAATACAATAGGATTAATTTTTTCTTTTCCCGTCGTAAATTCAAGCTCAAAGTCGCCGCCTTTTTCCTTACTTCCAGTAGGGTTTATAGATGCCGCTATATCTGCCTTGGTGATATCTGCTAGCTTTTCTACAAAAGCTTTACCTTCATCCCCTTTAGCAATATTACAACCTAAAAGCTGAATATCTCCTTCTTGAGAAAGGTAACCTCCTAATTTCTCCCACTTCTCCCTGTTATCATTTAAATCATCACTGGATATAACGCTATTTTTAAACCGTATCTCCCCGCTTTCTCCATGAGAAATAATAGTTATATTTCCTACTTGACCCATTTGTTCTAGCTTATTGAGTATTTTATCTAAAGGTTTGTCTCCTTCTTCTATAAGAAGGGTTTCACCTTCTTTTACTGCATCTTTTAAGACTTCATAGTCTTCTATTGAAGTATCAATAACCGTTAGTTCCTTTAACTCTTTTTCCTTGTAGAAAGCTACATCAGAATCCCCATCAATTAGTACACTATTATCCTCTATAGGTGGTAGCGCATTAGATGTCTGTTTTGTTGTTTGCAAACTAATCATACTATGCTTTAGTTCCACTTGTTTCTGTTCAATCGGACTTGCTGTCGAGCTATCCTCATCGACTATAACATATGATTTTTGCGCTGCATCTGTTAACATTCTCTCACTTTCAATAGATGGTATGAATGTTGATGCTACTTGAGCCATAACCGGTGCTGACTGCAAGGCTAAAAGCAGTGATGCTACGGTTACGCATGAAGCTATTTTTTTGTGTAGTGATGTATCCTTAAAGGCGTGAGCTACTTTTCCTATAAGTTTCTTTTCATTTAAGCTTTTATTGCTGTCCACCCTTTCCAGCAATTCTAAGCATGCTCTCCTTTGCTTTCTTGTCTGCAAGTATTGTTCATCAATTTCATACTCGTTAAATAGCGACCGTTGATACGATGTCATATTTCTATTTTTTTTCATCTATTTTCTCTCCTCTATAATCATTATTAGTTTCAACGCCCTGTTATCTAATAAAAATGAGCTAGGCGTTTACAATATGCCTGACAAGTAATAATTCCCTAACCTAATTACTCAAGTGTTATTTTTATAATCACTCCTTCTAGCTGTAAAATATTTTTACTCTAAGGCATAAGTTAACCATAATACTACTCACCTTATATTAATTAATCTACTTTTACATCACCTGGTGCAATAGGAACAGGTGGTACATTTAAAATAGGTGATATTGCAACTGATTCGTGGGATAATACAGCAAGTAGAGCTAATAATTCAGATTCCACTTGCGTAAGAAACAATAATTTTATCTACTTCATTAAAGCTTCCTTCTCATCCTGATTTTCATCCTTTTCTTGATATTCCACCCAGCTACAGCCAAAAGGTGTGATCATAGCTCTATGATTTAAGGATTGTTGATAGTTGATGATATTCGCTCTTTTGACACCTTCAAGAATATGGACATCATAGAGTTCTTCAACGTTGTTATCATATTTTATTTCTCCAACAATCTCACCCGTCTTAATATTCACTATTACCACTCCTGCTTTGATCTCTTTATCAGCTATCTCTAAATCTGAAAAGGTATGGGTATTTCTAAGTTTACTGACTCCAATAAAGGCTATATCATCCTTAAAGCTTAAGCCTCTTATAAATCCATCAATTTTAGCAATCACTTGGTAAGTCTTTTTCTCAATGTCTACTTTAACTAGCTCTTCTGTTGCAGATAGTAGGAGGTAGACTTCTCCCTTATAGATTCTTGGTGAATGGGGCATAGGTAATCCCTCTAAAACAATTTCATTGGTTTGGGTATTGATAAGAATACCACTGGTCATCTTGTTCTTTCGCCAGCCTTCTTTGGAAGCTGTTTGTCCAAAAGCCGTCACATACCTAATCTTTTTATCTCTATCTACTGCCATGCCATTTAGATGGCATAGATCGTAGGGCAAATACCGCTTTATAAAAGGAGGCTTCCATATGGGCTCAAAGGAATACCTACCATCCAATCGGCATAAACAGCTAAAAGCCGTATTCACACCTACTAGCCCCACATCTGTAAAAGCTATATCATGGATATCCACGTAATCCGTTCGAAATAACGTTGTAGGAAAGTAAAAAGCATCATAGGTCTTGGGCTTATTCGGATAGGTTTGTGCTAACTTTTTATCTGTTTTAAATACAGTAACATTCAATGCTCCTGCTAAGGCTAAAAGATCATCCTTTAGAGCAATTCCCATGGGCCTTGCAAATTCTCGTATTAGCTGATACATGTTTTTACCATCGCTGGATAGTATAATAACCTTCCCCGCCTGGTAGGTTGATAGTATTAAAGATATATCAAGTTCTTTTAATAGTTGCAATGTCTTACCACTATAGATACATTGAAAAGGTCTTACAGCTTTATCTTCCAAAGGTTATTCCCTCCTTCATATTCATCAATTATTGTATTTTAATGAAGTTCTTATTTTATTTATCATGACTTCTTTACTCTCTTTTGATAAATGGACATCTATGTCAATATCCGTGGAAGTCGTATCACCTAGCCATATCACATGAATATCTTCTGACTGAATAATCGTTTTAAACATAGCCAATTCTTCTTGTTTTATATCTATAGCACTAGTAATCACCACCATACCAGCATCCATCATTAAGTTGACAACCTCAGCAAAACGCCTTAGCTGTTCTTCTTTATTCTCTTGACTACTCTCAATTTTTATATCCGCATCCACACCATAAAGAACTGTCCCAATTCCCATATAATATACAATATAGCCTGATTCAAAAAGTCTTTCTTCTAAAGCCTTAGCTAGCTCTTTCTTCTTTTCTTCTTTTTGTCCTGTTATAACAATAAGGCTTGGTTTTTGGCTATATTGCATCATCCTTCTTTCTCTGCTGATTGTACTTTTTTCCCATTTATCATTACGTTTCAATACTTTTTCCCGAACCCATTGTTGACTATCTTCAAGGGCCTCCATGATAATACCCCCACCGGCTATGTCATAATCATCAACAATGACAAAACGGCTAGTAGCTGCAATATCATCTATTAAGTCAAAAGCAATCCCTTTACTAAGCTTTAATACACATTGAGCTACTTCATTCTTTTCTACTTTATTTTTTTTACTGTATTGAAAGACACCAGTATCTAAAACCTTATTTATCGCTTCCACTTCTATGCTTACTTTTGTTGTACCGATTTTCAATTGATAGGCTTTATTTCTAATGAGTGAATGTTTTCCCAACCAAAATATATTAGCCCTGATTCGAGTAGAAACTTTAGGTTTTAATTCTATGCTTTTCGTGGCTATTTCCCCTCTTGTTATGTATATTTGATCAGTCATTGTAAAGCCACAAGCAAACCCTGCTGATAGCATTTTAGGAGATGGCATATTAAAGGCTTCTATAGAACGAACCCTTGTTTTCTTTCCAGATGGATAGAAAACTATTTCATCCCCTACTGTAAGTGTACCCGTTTCAATAGTCCCTGCTATAATCCTTCTATCGTCTCCCGACTTTGTAAATTTATAAACACCTTGTACAGGCATACGCAAAGGTTTATTTACAGGTGACTTTTCAGGTTCTAAAATATCCAACTGTTGCAACATAGTTTTTCCTCTATACCAAGGCATATTGTCTTTACTTTGTTCTACGACATTATCCCCATTAAATCCGCTCACAGGAATAAACGTGATTAGGGGAATACCTATTTCCTCTAAGAATAAACGATACTCTTTAACAATATGAAGAAAGTGTTCTTGATTGTAGTGAACAAGGTCCATTTTATTTACCAATACAACCATTTGTTTTACGCCTAATAGTGATAACAAATATCCATGTCTTTTGGAATTTTCTTTTATCCCTTCCTTTGCATCAATTACAAGAAAGGCTGCTTCAGCCCTTGAAGCACCCGTCACCATACTCTTTAAAAACTCTATATGCCCTGGGGCGTCAAGTATTAAATATCGCCTCTTATCCGAGTTGAAAAAGCAACGTGCAGTATCTATGGTTATACCCTGCGCTTGCTCATCTTTTAGTGCATCAAGTAAAAAAGCATATTCAAAAGGTTTTGCGTTCTTCTGGCATGTAGCTCTAACTTGTTCTATCTTTCCTTTTGGTAGGCTGTGAGTATCTGCAAGCAATCGGCCAATCAATGTACTTTTCCCATGATCGACATGCCCAATAATGACAATATTCATGGCATCCACTACATATAGCCTCCTCTCCTTAATTCCTCTAAACCACCGCCACCTTCTTTATCCTGAGCACGACCTGATCGTTCTCCAATACCTGCTAATTGGCCTTTTCTAAGTTCTTCAATGATATCATCTACATTTTTAGAATTCGATTCAATGGGATGGGTGCATGGTTGGCAACCTAAAGAGCGATATCGTGTGCCCTCGCCATTATCATAGTAAAGTGACACTGTGGGTATATTTTCTCTTTTTATGTATTCCCATATATTCAACTCTGTCCAATCCAGCAAAGGATGTATTCTCACATGGGTATTTGGAGCAAAAATAGTTTTAAACTGATTCCAGAACTCAGGAGGCTGATTTCCAATATCCCAATCATTATTTTTATCTCTAGGAGAAAAATATCTCTCTTTAGAACGGCTTCCCTCTTCGTCTGAACGGAGTCCAACGATAACACCATTGAAAGCCTCTTTTTGATCATCTATCTCATAATCACCTGTCTGATGGTTCAATCGGAAACGGTCCCACTGACCACTGAGAGTATTCCTTAATGCTTCTGTTTTAAGCATTTTACAACAATCAATACGGTTTACCTTTGCATCAGGAAAAGTATTCTTTTTATCAATAGCATCTTTATTCATGCCAACAATCATATCCAGCTGATATTCCTTGGCTAATCCATCTCTATATTTAATCATCTCTGGAATTTTATATGTTGTATCAATATGAACTAGAGGAAAAGGTACATGTCCAAAAAATGCTTTTCTAGAAAGCCATAACAAAACAGTACTATCCTTACCTATAGACCATAGCATACACAAATTTTTAAATTCACTGTATGCTTCTCTTAGAATGTGAACAGCTTGACTTTCTAATCTATCCAAGTGATCCATTCTTTCCCCTCCTATATTTTAGTAATAAGTATTAAATATACGTTATAACAGTATACTTCAACAATTTATACTGACATTGGACAGTGCACAAAATAACATCATATTTTAGAGAACAGAAAATATTTCTTATTCTATACATCCTATTTCCTTTAAATACGCCTTTATATCATCTACACATTGATCTATCGAACATATTATCGTATTCAACACTTTATCACTGCACTGAGGTATTTCAAACGCATCGCTTATTCCTGTGAACTGTAATATTTCACCATCAAGAGCTTTCTTATATAACCCCTTAGGATCTCTTTTTATGCAGGTTTCAAGTTGAGCGTCAACATATATCTCCTTATAGTACTCTTTCCCGATTATATTTTTTGCCATTGTCCTCATATTTTCCAAAGGCGTAATGACAGATACTAAAGTAATAAATCCAGCATCTCGAAACAACGAAGCCACCTCAGCAATTCGTCTAACATTTTCAGTGCGGTCATCCTTAGAAAACCCTAAATCGTTATTCAACCCATGCCTTATATTATCACCATCTAATCTATACACTAAGTAGCCTTGTTGAAATAGATAATTTTCTAATTCAGCTGTAATAGTCGACTTACCAGAACCTGATAATCCAGTAAACCATACAACCATGCCTTGTTGCTTTAACCTATCACATCGATCATTAAAACCGACTATACCTCTCTGCATCTTACTATTATCTTTCATGCTATACTCCTAAATTTATATTGTAAATACTAGTTCACATACGCTAACGTTGCATTAAAACGTATTTTTTACTCAATTATATCATATTCCCCTTAAATTTTTGGATTATTTTATTATATTTTGTCGTAATTTTCCATAAATCAGAATGGTTTCGTGGTTGTTTTCCCCCATTAAAAAGGGGCAAAACGGCATCTTTCAACCTTGTTTTGCCCAAAACCCCTCTTTAGTTCTACTCAATGGCATGACCCATGCCACCTTTAAAATAGAATAATGCTCCAATTACTATTAGTATTGATTAGGGAAAGTTACAAACATTGATTTTTCAACTAAGATAAGAACACTTCAACAAAAAAATCTTTCAGAAACTAAAAAACGGTAATTTTACACTACAAAAAAACGAAAATATACAAACCTAGCAAATCCACTATTTTCAGTGTGTTGCGGGGTGTTTCTTTGGTGTTTTGCTGCAAAACTTAAGAATTAAATTAATAGACATATGAACTGCCTTTAGAATTAAACCTAAGTAAATTTTTATCCTTCTATATTTATATTGCTTGTACCCCTATGTATAAATATGATATATTTTTAAAAAACATAGGAGGTTTGTTTAAATTGATGCAAGCAACTTTTTCAAAAATAGAAGAAATAGACGAGTTTGTCAATTTCGTATCTAAGCTTAAGGGGAAGGTCTATTTAGAATCAGGAGAAATCAAAGTAAATGCCAAATCTATCATAGGAGCTATGTATATT
>JAOARE010000039.1 GCA_025210695.1 Rickettsiales bacterium | reverse complement strand
GTCCAAGGTAAGAGGCCATAAAAATATCGCGTATATATCCAAAAATTCTTGAGATTAAAGTGAATATGGCAACTATGATACCTGATTTAATTATTTGCATATTTAGTATCTTTACAATATATTGATACTTAAAGATATTTAAAGGAACTACAAAAAGCAATGGAATTATTTAATGCAGATGCGTTATTAAGTTTATTTACCTTAACCACTTTAGAAATCGTACTAGGAATCGATAATGTTATTTTTATTGCATTGCTTATTCAACGCTTAGAAGGAAAAGAGCGTAGGAGAGCTAGAATCATAGGTTTAAGTTTGGCATTAGGGATGAGAATACTAATGTTGCTTGGTGCTACTTGGATCATGAAAATGACTTATCCACTATTTACAGTGTTTTCTATGGAGGTTTCAGGGCAAAGTCTTCTTTTAGTTATAGGTGGGTTGTTTTTAATAATAAAGAGTGTTATGGAGCTAATAGAACTTTTTGATCCTGAGCATGAAGAAAAGAAATTAGCTAACCCTGAAAAAAGATATTTAAAAGTGATTTATCAAATTGTTTTTATTGATATTGTTTTGTCTTTTGATTCAATTATAACTGCTGTGGGGATGACAGATAATTTTCCAATTATGGTCATAGCAATTGTTATAGCTATGTTCCTTATGTTAGTTGGTTCTGAGCCAATCAGTAGATTTATTTATACGCATCCTTCGATAAAAGTAATAGTTTTAGCATTTATTGCATTGGTTGGAGTAATGTTATTACTAAACGGATTTGATATAAGTTTCAACAAAGGATATTTATATTTTGCAATGTTTTTTGCAGGTATTGTTGAAGCAATCAATATATATTTACGTAAAATACAAGGGCATTAGAATTTAATGAATATTTATTTTCCTCTAAGAATTATTTCTGACAAAACTAAAATTGATTTCATGAACATCCGCTACTTTAATATGGGGATATCTCTTTTATTATTATTAGCATCTATATTTCTTTTGTCATTCAAAGGTTTGAATTTAGGTATTGATTTTAAGGGCGGCACAGTTATTGAAGCTAAGCTTGACCAAAAAGCAGAGTTTACTCCATTATATAATATGTTGCATGATCTTAATCTTGGGGATATTCATCTTCAGAACCTTGACTCAAACAATATTATGATAAAGCTTGGAAATAGTTCAAATGAGACTCAAGATAAAAATATCAGTATTTTAAAGGCTGCACTTAATAAGTATTTTGATAATAAGATTGAATATTCCAAGATAGAATTTGTTGGTCCACAAGTTGGAGCGGCGTTAATTCAAGATGGTATTATGGCTATGTTATTTTCTTTTATAGGAATAATGTGTTACATAGCCTTCCGCTTTGAGTGGCAATATGGTCTAGGAATTATCATAGCTTTAACGCATGATACAGTTTTTACGCTAGGATTTATGAGTTTAACTGGTTTAGAGTTTGATTTAACATCAATTGCAGCAGTTTTAACGGTTATAGGTTATTCGGTGAATGATTCGGTGGTTATTTATGATCGTATTAGAGAGAATATTTTGAAGTATAAAAAGTTATCTGTACAAGACATGATTAACCTAAGTATAAATGAAACATTGGGAAGAACAATGTTAACAGTATTAACTACATTAATTTCTGTGGGGGGGTTGATTATTTTTGGCGGTGATAAATTACACAGTTTTAGTGTGACTGTTTTTTTTGGAATAGTGGTTGGAACATATTCCTCAATATATATTTCAGCTCCAATTCTAATTCATTTGGGGATAAAAAAATTCTTAAGATAGATGGACATAAAATCAGAACTTAATTCTTTTCCTAACGCTGTTAGAATATGCCAGCTATTAATGGGTGCTGGTGGTGAAGTTCGTTTTATAGGTGGATGTGTTCGAGATATTTTAATCAATAGAAATCCTGCAGATATTGACCTTGCAACTAATCTCATTCCTGATGATATTCAAAATGTTCTAGAAAAAAATAAAATCAAATATTTCAATATAGGTAAAGAATTTGGCACTATTGGAGCTGTTATAAATAAACAGCAGGTTGAAATAACCACTTTGCGTAAAGATCTAGTATGTGATGGTCGTTATGCGCAGGTGCAATTTACAGATGATTGGCAAGAAGATGCTAAAAGAAGAGATTTCACTATTAATGCTTTAAGTGCGGATATAGACGGTAATGTTTATGATTATTTTGATGGGTTAGGTGATTTAAAACAAAAAAGAGTTAGGTTTATAGGTAATGCTGAAGAGAGAATTACTGAAGATTACCTACGCATTTTGCGTTTCTTTCGGTTTTCTGCTTATTTTTCAGATTCAATTGACGATATAGGATTAGAGGCATCTAAGAAATATGTTGAGCATTTAAAAGGTATTTCAGGATATAGAATTAGATCTGAAATGAGTAAAATATTTCTTGCTCCAAAAACAATAGAAACCCTTAAAGTTATGGAGAAAGAGCAAATATTACAAGAGGTTATTTCTTGTAATGACGCTTCCATAAAGAGATTAGAGAAGCTATGTTTTGTGGCTAATGAGTTTTCCTGTAAGATAGATGAATTGCTTTATTGGGCTGTTTTAATAAATAAAAAATCCTTTGATCTTCCTTTGTCTCGGGAAGAAAAAAGATTATTCATAAAATTAAATAGCCAAGATGTTACTAATTGGGATTATGTTAGTTTAAAGAAATACTGGCAAATATATAAGCAGCATTTTAAATCTTTCATATTATTAAATTTAGCTAAGAGTAACGTTGAAATTAAAAATAAAGAAGATTTAAAGAAATTATTTGATATACCAATTCAGGAGCTTCCGGTTACTGGAAATGATTTATTAAAATTGGGTGTTGAGCCTGGTAAGCTTATGGGTGAATTGCTCCAAAAGGCAGAGGAAATATGGTATCATCATGAATTTCAAATTACAAAACAAGATATAATAAGCAAGTTAATTACCTAAATCCTTCGTGCTTATTTTATAATTTTCTATTTATTTCAGGATTTTTATCTGAGCGGATTTCTATATTATGCCGATACCCCTTCTTGTTATTCTTTTTTATATATTAATATATTAATTAATAGTTGACATAATAGTAAAGATATGTTATATTTTCAAAATTATTCATAGATATTAACAATTTATACTTTATTTATAAATGATGAGCTGTTTGATTTTTAATTAACTAAGGAGAACTTAAATGACAAGTGATGCACTGAATTCTAATGACGTATTAATGAAAAAGGCTGCAGCCGTTGCTGGAGATATTAATTCTTTAGATTCCTTATGGGAGGAGAGTCCTACTACAGTAAAACAGAAAGCTCTTATATTAAATGAAGCTATTTTAAATAACCAAGTAGCTACTGTTAGATTTTTATTGGAAGAAAAGAATGTTGATCCTAATACTAAATTTGCAGGAACTACCGCTTTATTTTGGGCGAATCAGCGTGGAAATTCTGAGATAATTGAATTATTGTCAAAAGATTACACAAAGAAAGAAATAGTTATAAATGAGACTGCTGTGGAAGCTGAGCAAGAGCTCTCTCTTGAAAGTGAAACAGTTACATTTGAAACATCAGCTGATTATTCTTCATATGTTCCTTATGCGTTTCTTGTTGTAGGAATTGCTTCTTTAGGAGCTTTGCACCAAATCTCATTACATAAAAACTCATATGATGCTCCTAATCCATTTGGTGGTGCGTTAACAGCTTTTGGTAGTGCTATTTCTTCTTATGTTAGTAGTTTCAATCCGTTTAGCGCTGCGCCAAAGGTTACTATTGCTGCTGCAACAGTTGCAACAAAAGTTATAGAAGAATTAGAAGAGACAGAGATTCCTGAGTCCTCGTATATAAATTTAGGAGCTGAATTAGAAACGCAACAAGCATTTGTTAATGCCCAAAAAGTATTAGAAGATCTTTTCTTGAATCGTGCAGGAAATTCACAAGAACTTTTAGGGCAGACAGAAGAAGATTTTGTTTTGGTTGAGGGAGTATAATCCATCATTATTTACGGGCTTAAAAGCTTGTATTTTTAGGGCTATGATTCTAACTTGATGTTTAATGATAATTTGATAGGCTATTATTGGTCTATCAAATTATTAAAGATGTTGAAAGTGAATCTGGAAAAGTCAAAATTTATACGCTGTGGATGGGTAGGTAGGGGTAAGCCTCATTATGAGAAATATCATGATGAGGAATGGGGAGTTCCAGTTCATGATGATAACAAACATTTTGAGATGCTTATTCTAGAAGGTGCCCAAGCTGGATTAAATTGGGAGACCATTCTTAAAAAAAGGGAAGGATATAGAGAGTTATTTAAAAACTTTATTCCTTCTAAAGTTGCCAATATGACGGATAGTGATCTAGAGGCATTATTATTAGATCCTAAAATTATTCGTAATCGTCTTAAAGTATTTTCTGCCCGCAAGAACGCTAAAGTGTTTTTAGATATCCAAAAAGAATTTGTTAGTTTTAATAACTATGTATGGAAATTTGTTGGCGGCAATCCAATATTAAATAATTGGAAAGAATTGAAAGAAGTCCCAGCAACTTCAAAAGAAAGTGATGCGCTTTCTAAGGATTTAAAAAAGCGCGGTATGACATTTGTAGGATCTACCATCATATATGCTTATATGCAGGCAGTGGGTTTAGTAAATGATCATTTAGTGAATTGTTGGCGATATCACTTAGCTAAACATTAAATCTAAAATGCATAACATCTCCATCCTTAACAACGTATTCTTTGCCTTCAAGGCGCATTTTACCTGCTTCTTTGCATCCTTGTTCTCCTTTGTATTGGATAAAGTCTTCATAAGAAATAGTTTCAGCGCGAATAAATCCTTTCTCAAAATCTGTATGAATTTCTCCGGCTGCCTGTGGAGCTAATGATCCTTTCTTTATAGTCCAAGCATGTGCTTCTTTAGGACCAATGGTAAAAAATGTATCGAGGTTTAGCAGTTTATAACCACCACGAATAATTTTATCTAAGCCAGTTTCATTAAGACCTAAGTCTTTTAAGAATTCTATTCTATCTTGAGAGTCAAGTGTTGAAATTTCTTCTTCAATTTTTGCTGAGACGATTACTATGGGGCATTTTTCGCTGTTAGCTTTTTTAGTTACCTGTTCAGAATAGTAATTGCCTTTAGCAGCATCATCTTCATTAACATTACACACATATAATACAGGTTTAGAAGTTATAAGGTTTAAGTTTTTGATAAGTTTGGCATTGTCTTTATCAACAATAGTTCTAGCTGGATTTCCATCAGACAAACATTTTAATAATGCTTTCATTATTGGTAATAATTCTGCTGATTCTTTATCGCCAGTTTTAGCTTTCTTCTCTATATTAGGGAGTCGTTTCTCAATAGATTCTAAATCCGCAAGAACCAATTCGGTCTCAATTATTTCTGCATCATTGAGAGGAGAGATATTATTTTCAACATGAGTTACATTGCCATCATCAAAGCAGCGCAATAAATGGATAATGGCATCTACTTCTCTAATATGAGATAAGAACTGATTTCCTAAGCCTTCTCCTTTGCTTGCTCCGCGGACTAGTCCTGCAATATCTACCATTTCAATTTGGGTTGGGATAATTTTTGCAGAACCTGCAATTTTAGCTAAAGCATCAATACGCTCATCTGGTACAGAGACTATTCCAAAATTAGGCTCAATAGTGCAGAATGGGTAATTAGCAGCTTGAGCTGAAATAGTTTGTGTTAGTGCATTGAAAAGGGTTGATTTACCAACATTTGGTAGGCCAACGATTCCACATTTAAATCCCATAATTTATTATTCTCCGTAGCTATGTGTTTATTTAATCAAATTTATTGTTTTTTGCTAGGCCAGCTGGAGGAATTTTTCCAGATTTGCCTCGTTTAGCAATCCATGGGGTGAGTCTTTTTTCTCTTCTTTGTTGGCTTAAGTAAGTCCAAGATAACCCTTCTTCAGATGAGAATAATTTTAGCGCTGATAATTTTGCATCTTGATATTTTTGCAATTGCACGCCCTGTCCTCGTTTCATTTCTGGTAGTTCATCAGTTTTAAAAATTAATAGTTTACGGTTGCTACCAAGTATTGCCACTAAATCATGTGATGGATCTATAGGTTTACATATGATAGCTCCATCTCCTTCGGCAACATTCATTACTTTTTTGCCCAATTTAGTTTGGGCTAAGACTTCATTACTTTCAACTACAAACCCCTTACCATTTCGGGTGGCCAATAGTATTTTTTGTTGGGGGTGATATAGTTGTATATTAATAATATGTTCATCTTTATCAAGGTCCAATAACAAATTAATAGGGTCACCATCTCCTCTAGTGATATTCAGGCTATTGGCAGAGAGGGTGTAGAATTTTCCTGTTTGAGTAAAAACTAAGATTTTGTCTGTGGTAAATAACTCAATAATAAATCTTGGGCCATCATTGTCTTTGTATCTTAGTTTCTCAAGTGAAGCATTATGTCCTTTGAGAGCTCTAATCCATCCTAATTGTGAGCATATCAAAGTAATAGGTTCTTTTGCTATATAATCTTCAATATTTATATTTTGAGAAGGGGGAAGTGCTGTGTTTTCTATAACAGTTTTTCTAGCTCCTATTTTTGTCTTTGAAGAAAACTTGTTTTTGACCTCAGTTAACTCAGATCTAATTACTTTTCTTAAGGAAGCAGGGTTAGCCAGAATATCTTCTAACTCTGCTTTTGTTGCACTTAAATTACTATGCTCAGTTCGGATAGTTTCTTCTTCTAATCTACGTAAAGATTTAAGCTTCATATTTAAAATAGCTTCTGCTTGAATTTCACTTAAAGAAAATGATTGCATTAGCATTTCTTTAGGTTCATCTTCATAACGGATAATTCTAATTATCTCATCTAAGTTAAGATAAGCTATTAAGAAACCAGCTAATATTTCAAGACGATGGTTAATTTTATCTAATCTATACAATGAACGTTTGGTTATTATTACCTCACGATGTTTTAAGAATTCTTCTAAGATTTCCTTGAGACTCATAACTCTTGGAATTGTATTGCTATCAAGCACATTCATATTAAAGCTTACTCTGTATTCTAGGTCAGTAAGTTTAAATAGAGATTCCATTATTGCTTCTGGAGCAATGTTTGAGTTTTTTGGTTTTATGACTAAGGAAATAGTTTCAGCAGAATCATCATAGAAATTATCTATTAATGGAAGTTTTTTATCTTTGTATAATTCAGCTATTTTTTCAATTAGGCGTGACTTTTGTACTTGATAAGGTATTTCTGTAATTATAATTTGATAATTATTGCGTGGTAAATCTTCTTTATGCCAAACAGCTCTTACCTTAAAATTTCCTTTGCCTGTTTCATAAGTTTTTATAATATTTTCTTTGGTTTCATTTATAATTCCACCAGTTGGTAAATCTGGTCCTTGAATATATTCTAGCAAATCAGCTACAGATAAATCTGGTTTAGACAGTAGTTTTAAAGAGGCTTCACAGAGTTCAGCAATATTATGTGGAGGAATGGATGTTGCCATCCCAACAGCAATTCCTTCGGTTCCATTAGCGAGTAAATTAGGAAACATTGCAGGAAGAAGACAGGGTTCATTATCTTGTTCGTCATAGGTTGATTTAAAGTTAACAGTGTTTTCTTCTAGATTTCTAAGTAAATAGAGTGAAACTTCTGTAAGCCTAGATTCTGTATACCTCATTGCCGCTGCGTTGTCTCCATCAATTGAACCAAAGTTTCCTTGGCCTTCAATTAATGGGTAGCGAATGGTAAAATCTTGAGCTAGGCGGACTAGTGCATCATATACAGCGGTATCACCATGGGGGTGGTATTTACCAATTACATCACCAACCACTCTAGCACATTTCTTATAAGCAGCTTTAGGATCCATTTTAAGCTGAAGCATGGCGAATAGGATACGTCTATGAACAGGCTTTAGACCATCTCTTACATCCGGTAAGGATCTGGACATAATGGTGGACAGAGCGTAAGCTAAGTAACGCTCATTTAAAGCATCAGTAAATTTAGTGTCAATGATCTTACTTGGCATTATAGATTGATTAAATCCTTTGATTTTAATATTTTCTAATCTCTTATCTTAGCGATTTTCACAATCTCTGCAACATTTTTACTTCTGAGTTTATTAATAGTAGAAGATATTTGTGTTTTGTTTTCTTTATTTATGAAACCAACAAAGGTGGTGAATTTAATTTAAAATTCACTACCTTTGTTCTTTTTAGAGTTAATTAAGCATTGTCCTGCATAGGGTTTGCTGAGCTTACTTCAACAGTTTTATCTTCTATTTCTCCAGATAGGAATGGCCAATGATTTGTCATTTTTGCATA
Source organism: Rickettsiales bacterium (assembly GCA_025210695.1). Taxonomy (NCBI): domain Bacteria; kingdom Pseudomonadati; phylum Pseudomonadota; class Alphaproteobacteria; order Rickettsiales; species Rickettsiales bacterium. The sequence goes on along the minus strand of JAOARE010000039.1, from coordinate 11,592 downwards.
GACACAATAACCTGCAGCAACAAGCAGCACAGGAGTTGCAATTGATAAACTTATTATCATTGCTTCGTTTATATCATTTGCTGAATCGTCATTACTTTGATCAGTAGGCCCCGATGCAAATATGAAGTTATCTTCTGTTAAGTCAGTAGGAGTAAGATTTTCTAGTATAACTCTTTGGTTGTTATCTAGGTAAATTATAGTTGGTGAGGATACTATAGTAAGATCTTTTATATTATTAATATTAGAGAATGCAACTAAGTTTATTAACTCATTAATCTCATCAAAGTCTGTTATTGTAGTATTCACTCCAGAATGCTCTAGGAATGTAAATTGTGAAGTGTTTTTTAAAAGAAGTAAAAAGCATATACTACCATTTTAGTACATAGTTTAACTCCTTTTGCATAACCTAGTATAAAACATAAAACACATGATTCAATAGAAAGTTGAGAATTTAACTATAATATGTTGTGGATGATACTAATATCAATTTCTTAAAAACTATTGTATTATAAAGATCTTTAATATATGCTGAGGCAAATTAATTTATGTTGTTTTGAGGTGTTTTTAATGAATCCAATTGTGACAGATATAGCTATTATTGGGGCAGGGCCTGTAGGGCTGTTTACTGTATTTCAAGCTGGCATGCTTAAAATGAAATGTCATGTTATTGATAGTCTTGATGCAGTTGGAGGGCAATGTGTAAGTTTGTATCCAGAGAAACCTATTTATGATATTCCTGCTTATCCTAAAATTTTAGCAAAGGATTTGGTGGATGCTTTGTCTGAACAAATTGCTCCTTTTTCTCCTCAGTTTCATTTGAATCAGAGGGTAGATCAGTTAAGTAAACAGGGTGATAATTTTATTTTAGAGACAAGTAGTGGTAGTGTTATACAAGCTAAATCTGTAGTTATTGCAGCTGGTGCTGGTGCTTTTGGTCCTAATAGGCCCCCGCTTGATCGTCTAGAAGAATTTGAGAATAAAAGTGTTTTTTATATGGTAAAACGCAAAGAAGATTTGCGTGGTAAAAAGGTTATGATTGCAGGAGGAGGAGATTCTGCTGTTGATTGGGCTATTTCTTTATCTGAGATTGCAGATGTAACTATTGTTCACAGAAGAGAGAAATTTCGTTGCGCTCCCAATAGTCATGACCAGATTTTAAATCTTGCTGCCGAAGGAAAAATTAAAATAGCTACTCCATATCAGTTAGATCAACTAGTTGGTAAGGATGGTGTTTTAGAGGAAGTAGTGCTTAAAGATTTTGACGGTAATACAAAGTCTTATAAAACTGATGTTTTGCTTTCATTTTACGGTTTGGCAATGGATATTGGGCCTATTGAAAATTGGGGTTTAGATATTCATAATAAGCATCTTTCAGTTAATCCTACTTCTATGGAAACAAATATTCCTGGTGTATTTGCTGTTGGAGATATTTGTTCATATCCTAGTAAATTAAAATTAATTCTTACAGGTTTCAGTGAATCTGCTGTAGCTTGTCATGCTATATATAAATTGGTATTTCCTGGAGAATTATTTCATTTTGAATATTCTACTACTAAAGGTATTGTGGTTTAATGAGCAGTTCTAAATTAATTGATGGAAAATTAATAGCTTCACAATTGCGTAAAGAAATAGCTGAAGATGTTGCCCGTTTTTATCTAGAGAAGAATATAACTCCAGGGCTTGCTGTTATTCTTGTAGGAGAGCATCCAGCCAGTAAATTATACGTCAGAAATAAAATAATAGCTTGTAAGCAAGTCGGCATAGCATTATTTGAGTTTTATTTGCCTTATGATATTTCTGAAGAGCTGCTAATTAAAACAATTGAAGAATTAAACCGAAATAATGAAGTGCATGGCATTTTGGTTCAATTACCGCTTCCAGAGCATATTAATGCTACCAACATAATCAACTCTATAGACCCTGAAAAAGACGTTGATGGTTTTACTCCAACCAATCTTGGTAAATTGGTAACACAGCAGGAATGTTTTGTTCCTTGTACCCCTCAAGGATGCTTAATTCTAATAAAATCGGTTGTTGGAGATTTAGATGGGTTAAGTGCTTTGGTAATAGGGCGTTCTAATATCGTTGGTAAGCCAATGTTTCATGTATTACTGCAAGAGAATTGCACTGTAACTTTAGCTCACTCATATACTAGAAATTTAGAAGAGCTATGTAAAAAGGCAGATATTCTAGTGGTGGCTGTTGGTAATGGATATATAATTCCTGGTGCTTGGATTAAAACTAACTCTGTAGTTATTGATGTAGGTATAAGTTATGACTCCAATGGCAAAGTAACAGGGGATGTAGAGTTTGAGCAGGCGGCTATAAGGGCTAAAGCAATTTCTCCCGTTCCTTATGGAGTTGGTCCAATGACTATTACCTGTTTATTGAAAAATACATTAAAAGCTGCTGTTACATGTTCTATAGATTAAAATAGTTGTTTCTTGCTAATAAAGCCTTGCAAATATTGTTGTTGAAGTAATTAAAGGTTGTAATGATGTATCTTGTATATTAACATTCTTTTAATTTAATATGGGTATATAGGCTATATAGATAGTGAAAAAATTGCTAAATAATAAACTTGTTATTATTGGGTTTAATCTTTTGATTTTCTTTTTTCTAATTTTATCTATTGTTTTTATTAGCAATATAGCGGCTTTTATATTGCTAGTTTTAGTAGCGATTTTATGTGCCGGTTTATTCAATTACTTTTATAGTATAAAATTTCTAGAAAGATTTTGTTCTAAGAATCATGTAAATAATTTTGCCGTAAATCAATTGTCTTATCCTGCATTCGTTGTTTCAAAGTCAGATAATTCAATTATAGAAAGCAATAGTTATTTTAAAGAGTATTTTCCAGGGGTTTTAAATTTAGATGATTTATATAAAGATTCATCTGAGGAGCTGTTGGAGCTGTCTTCTGGTCGTGAAACCGCAGTATTTTTTATTAATGGGCCTAAGAAACATAAAAATCATATTTGCGATGATGGATGTCTAGATGAGTTGCTTTTAACGTTTTTTGACGCTTCTCCAATACCTAACATTCTGATTGATTTTCAAGGTCAGGTTATTAGAAGCAATAATGCTTTTATTGATATGATAGGAGATAAAAAATACAAGAGGCCAGGTTGGTTATTTGATGCGATAGTTGATAGGCCTGAAAGGGAAGTGATTAAAAAGTCTATATCTGACATTGCAAGTCATAAGCGCATTATAGAGCCAATAGAAATAAAAATTATAGGTGAAAGAAAAATAATAAGTTTTTTATTTATCACTAGGTTATTGCATCATGATTTAAAGGAGGCGCTCCTAATTCATTTAATAGATATAACAGATCATAAAAATCTTGAAATGAACTTTGCTCATTCACAAAAAATGCAGGCCTTAGGGCAGCTTGCTGGGGGAGTTGCTCATGATTTTAATAATTTACTCACGGCTATGTTAGGTTTTAGCGATTTATTGCTGATGCGTCATCCAGCTGGAGATCCATCCTTTTCCGATATTATGCAAATAAAGCAAAATGTTAATAGGGCGACTAGTTTGGTTCGACAATTATTGGCTTTTTCTAAGAAGCAAGTATTAAATATTCAATTAACCGATGCTAATGAAATTTTGGCTGAACTATCCAATCTGATTATTAGATTAATTGGAGAAAATATTAAATTAAATATTGCTTATGATAGGGAGTTAAAGGCTGTTAAAGTTGATCAAGGTCAGTTAGAGCAGGTAATAATAAATCTAGCTGTGAATGCAAGAGATTCAATGAGTAATGGTGGAGATTTAAGTATTGTTACTAAGAATATTACAATAGATGATAGTAATAAATTTTATCAGAAGCTTATTACTCCTTTTGTAAAAGAAAACATTGAGAATGGAGATTACGTTTTAATTACTGTGGCGGATGATGGCTGTGGTATTCCCAAGAAATTAATAAATCAAATATTTGAACCTTTCTTCTCTACCAAGGACGTCAGTGCTGGAACAGGGCTTGGGCTTTCTACTGTTTATGGAATTATTAAGCAAACAGATGGTTATTTATTTTTAGAGACCAAAGAGAATGTAGGGACTAAATTCTATATTTTGCTTAAGGCTCATGAGCATGAGGGCCAAGAGCTTATAGAAACCGAAAATAACAAAGATAATTACAATATATCTTCAGATTTTATTGATTTAAGTGGCAGTAGTGTCATTCTAATTGTTGAAGACGAGGCTCCGGTTAGAGAGGTTAGTAGTTATGCATTAAAAAATAGAGGATATAAAGTATTGGAAGCCGATAATGGGATAGAAGCGATTAAGACTGTGAAAGAGAAAGAAGGAAAAATTGACCTTATAATTTCTGATATTATCATGCCAGGAGTTAATGGGGCAGACATGATTAAAGAGGTGCATAACCTGTATTCAGAAATTAGAGTAATATTCATATCAGGTTATACGGAGCACGCATTAATGGAGGGTATTGTAAATAATCAAAAGATACATTTTATGGCAAAGCCTTTTAGTTTAAAACAATTAGCCACTAAGGTTAAAGAAGTTTTAAGTCTTTAGAGTTTTTTGTAGTTCTCCTGTTTCAAACATTTCTTTAATAATATCGCATCCTCCTATGAAATTTCCTTTAATATATAGCTGTGGTATTGTCGGCCAATCTGAGAATTCTTTTATTCCTTGGCGTAATTCTTCGCTTTCTAGTATATTTACGTCTATAAATTTTACATTCAAATGGTTTAAGATTGCTGCAACTTTAGCAGAAAATCCACATAATGGTATTTCTGCAGATCCTTTCATAAAAAGTACAATATCATTATTTTTAACCAAATTATCTATTTTTTCAAAGATTGGGTTATTTGTCATATTTGATTCCTCAAAAGATTATTTTTAATTTGTAGTTAATAGCTAAATATGCTACATTGTTTGTTAATAAATATAGATAATTATAGAAATATAGCTAAATTTTGTAAAAATAAAAGTATTTTTATTTATTATCTATTATGTACTTGTCTCTATAATTACTAAGGATTGTTTTGTGCGTTGTTATTTTAAAGTGCGTAAGCTAACCTTGATTTAGAAATTTTAGAGTTTTTTCTTAATAATTTAAAGCGTAGTTATTGTAGCACTCAAATTATGTATAGTAAATAATAAGGTAAAAGATGGTTAAATTAATTCAGCAAGCTAATAAGATAGTCATTAAGGTGGGGTCATCATTTGTTGTGGATCCTAAGCATGGTACAGTTAATCAAGAGTGGATTGATAGTCTCGTTGATGACATAGCAAAATTGAAGAAAGAGGGAAAGAAAGTAATACTTGTTTCTTCCGGGGCGATTGTTTTTGGTTGTAATTTATTAAATATTAATGTTTCTAAAGCTAAGTTGCAGGAAAAACAAAATGCAGCGGTATGTGGTCAACATGAATTAATGGCGATCTATAAAAAAAGTTTTGCTCGTTATAATATAAATATTGCGCAAGCTCTGGTAACTATAGAAGACGTGGAGAATCGTAAACGTTTTGTATCTATAAAAAACACTATAGATTATTTGCTTGAGAGGGATATTATTCCAGTGGTTAATGAGAATGATTTAATTGCTAATACAGAGATACGTTTTGGTGATAATGATAGACTGTCTGCAAGAGTGGCCCAAATATCCAATGCAGATTTATTAATAATGTTTTCTTTAGTGGATGGTTTATACACATCTGATCCAAAAGTAAATAAACAAAGTAGTTTTGTTAGTGAGATTTACGAAGTAAGCTCAGACGTTGAGGCGATGGCTACTGATTCTCAGCAAAAAACTGGAGGTATGTCAGCAAAAGTTGTTTCTGCCAAAATAGCTTTAAATAATAAATGCAATATTATAATAGCTAATGGTACTTTCTGTAACCCTATTAAGAGATTACTTGAAGGTGGAAAATGCTCTTCATTTGTGATAAACCCAAATTCTACAACAAAATATAAAATAGATTAATTTATGAATTGCACTATAAAAGAGCTAAAAGATGGTATAATTAATGTGCTTGATAAGCACAAGGCAGAAGATATTACTGTTATTGACTTAAAGGGTAAAAGTGATGTTGCTGAGATTATGATTATTGCAACCGGTAGGTCTAACAAGCATGTTTCTTCAACGGCAGAGTTTGTAATTGAAGAAATTAAGAATAGTGGAAATAACTGTTTTACTGAGGGGTTAAAAAATTCTGATTGGGTATTGATTGATGCTATGGATATTTTGGTAAATATTTTTAATCGCGAGAGTCGAGAGCATTATGCTTTAGAACAATTATGGCAGTCTTGAAGATTCAAATTTCTGCAATATATAACATTTCAAAATCCTCTCCTGAGGGAGAAATAATTTCTAGGTATATTAAGCGTATTCCTTGGTCTTTGTCAATTACTCAACTTGAAGTAAAAGGCAAGCTTCCACCCATTAAACAAAAAGAATGTGAAGGAAAATTATTATTAAAGTCTATTCCTTATGGAAGCTTTGTAATAGCTTTGGATGAAGTGGGTAAGAGCTTTACTAGTGAGGAGTTTTCCTTGAGGTTGGAAAGAGTTACCAGGCCCATTTGTTTTATTATAGGAGGTGCTCATGGATTAAGTTCTGAAGTTAGAGATAAAGCAGATATGCTTTTGTCTCTAAGTGATATGACTCTTCCTCATGTAATGGCTCGTGTTGTGCTAATAGAGCAGATATATAGAGCTTATACCATTAGTGCTAACCACCCATATCATAAATGAGTTATTTGTTGTTTTCTATATTTATAGTTCTTTTTTCCACTCTTTTAATTTCTCTAAGGCTCTTTTCGAGTAGGCAGCCTTACGCTCTGTCTTCTTGCATCTTTTTGTTAAAGGGGGGAATAACCCAAAATTAATATTCATTGGTTGGAAACAATCTGATTCTGCTCCTCCAGTTATGTGATTCAATAATGCGCCCAGTGCTGACTCAATAGGGGGAAGGGGAATTTTTTTATTTAGCTTCTCTAGTCCAGAAAAAATACCTGCTAGTAGTCCGCAAGCGGCACTCTCAACATATCCTTCAACTCCGGTGACTTGTCCAGCAAATCGGATATTCGGAGAATGTTTGAATTGTAGACTTGGAGATAATAATAATGGGCTGTTAATAAAACTATTTCGATGTATTCCGCCAAAGCGAGCAAACTCTACGTTTTCTAATCCTGGAATTTTTGTAAAAATTTCTTTTTGTGCTGAATATTTTAGTTTGGTTTGGAATCCTACGATGTTATATAAGGTACCTAATTTATTATCTTGACGCAATTGTACTACAGCAAATGGTTTTTCTTTGCTATGTGGGTTATTAAGTCCAACTGGTTTCATAGGTCCAAAAGATAAAGTATCTTTTCCTCTTTCTGCCATAACTTCAATTGGTAGGCATCCATCAAAATAGGGAGTGTTCTTTTCCCATTCTTTGAATTCAGTTTTTTCTCCTTGAATTAAGTCATCGACGAACTGGTAGTATTGTTCTTCGCTCAAAGGGCAGTTAATGTAATCCTTGCCCTCTCCTTTATCATAGCGTGATTGGAACCATGCTTTGGAAAAATCTATTCCTTCTTTGTAAACTATTGGAGCAATTGCATCAAAAAACGCAAGATTATTGGCTCCACCAAGTTTAATAATTTCCTGCATTAGGGAGTCTGTAGTTAGTGGACCGGTGGCAATAATCCAGTTTCCTTCTTCTGGTAATTTATCTATTAGTTTTCTATGAATTTGAATATTATCATGTTTTTTTAAATGGTTTTCTACTACATTAGAGAATTGTTCCCTATCCATGGCTAGAGCGCTTCCAGCAGGTATTTTGGTTGTATCGGCTGCCTTCATGATTAAAGAGTTACATAGGCGCATTTCTTGATGCAGTAATCCAATTGCGCTATTAACATCATCATTTCTAAAGGAGTTTGAGCAAACTAATTCTGCTAAATTATCAGTCTGGTGAGCTGGCGTTTTAGTTTTGCTATCTCTCATTTCATATATATTTACTTGAATGCCAAGATTTGCAGCTTGCCATGCTGCTTCACATCCTGCTAGTCCTCCGCCAATAATATTCAAAATATTTTTATTCATAATTGATAGCTCTTTATTGGTTAATTTAAAGTATATAGTTATAAGTAATTTATATTGAGCTTGCAATATATTCCTGTTGATATTAGACTTCATTTTAGATGGTTGGGATAATCACTTTTTAATTTTTTAAAAGGAGGAAAGTCCGGACTCCATGGAGAAATAGTGCTAGATAGCGTCTAGCGGAGCTTTCAGAGGCTCTAGGGAAAGTGCAGCAGAAAATATACCGCCATATTTTATGGTAAGGGTGAAATGGTGTGGTAAGAGCGCACCGCAAACTAGGTGACTAGTTTGGCGTGGTAAACCCCACTAGGAGCAAGTCCAAATAGAAACAGTTTTTAAAGTTTCTTCACTTTATCTAATTTATTTTAGAGAGCTGTTTGGGTAGGTCGCTTGAGGTTAATGGTAACATTAATCCTAGATAAATGATTATCAATAAAGTTTTACTTTTGAACAGAATCCGGCTTATACAACCATCATCTTTGTTTATATCTTCTTGATATTATTAATTAAGCTATTGCAATGTTTTAATAGTTCGGAGTAGCTTGATGAAGAAGTATTATTTCTTGATAAAAGGATTAACTTGATAGGAGAAACATTGGGTTTTATGTAGAGGCGGGTTAGTTCTCTTAAGCGGCGTTTTGATCTATTGCGTTTTACGGCGTTTCCTATTTTTTTACTAGCTATTACGGTATAAGAAAAGGATTTGGATGGTATATATAAGGCAACAAAATTATGACTTACAAATTTACTGCCTTTATCAAATATTTCTTGTAGTTTAGATTTATTCTTTTGTTTTTTAAGGTTATTTCTAGGCACAGACTAACTGACACAAAGACGTTTGCGTCCTTTTTTTCTTCTGTTGTTTAATATTTTTCTTCCACTAACAGTAGCCATTCTGGCTTTGAATCCGTGGCGATTCCTTCTGACCCTAACACTTGGTTGATACGTACGTTTCACTTTACATTTCCTTAGCCTAAAGTTACAATAGATTATGTAATCTAATAAATATTAGGCAAGAAGTCAATAAAAATTATGCAGCAATTTAAATTAATTATAATTCTAATTACTCTTCCATTTTGCTGTATGGCCGATTCTATTTACAATAATATATCTTTTTCTGCTATTCTTGATAATGGAGTATATTTTTTTTCTAAGGTGTGGAATTATAAAATTGTTTCTTTAGAGAGTCAATCTGTAACAGTTGCAAACATTATAATTGCAGTTATTTCATTTATTATAGGATTAAGAGTAGCTAGATATTTAAGTTCTAGTTTTAAGAGAAAGTTATTTTCTTTGATTAAGCTAGATAGGAATTCTACCAATCTTATTAGTAGAATTGTTGATTATTTATTTTTAATAATAATTATTATTATTGTGCTAGATATAGCTGGAGTGCCTCTCAATATATTTACTTTTATAGGGGGGGCTTTTGTTATCAGTGTAGGTTTATCATCTCAACATTTATTTAATAATTTTATTAGTGGTATTGCTTTAATTATTGAAAGTAAAATTAAAGTAGGAGATTTAATAGAGTTTGAAGATCTAATAGGTAGAGTTGAGGGTGTTGAAGCTAGAATGGTACAAATTAGAACTAGAAATAATATGGAAGTATTTATTCCTCATAGTAAATTAATGCAAGAGCGCTTTACTAACTGGAGCTATAACGGTGGCAGGGTTCGTATTCATACGGAGCTGAAAATAGATCAGAAAGATAATATAAACAATAATTTTGAAGATATTGTATTAAATGCCGTAATGCAGAATCATAATATTCTAACTATTCCTAAACCTCAAATATTATTAAATTCTATAGAAAACAATATCCTTAATTATGAAGTTAATTTTTGGATTAATGTTCATGATGTCGATCGTCGGGTGATTCTTAGTGAAGTTAATAATCAAATATTGAATACCCTCAGGGCATATCATATTCCTTTGGCTGTAGAAACTATCCGGCATATTAAATAAACTATTAATAAATAAACGATTTATTTAACTGAGAGGGTAATTAGTTAATTATTAGTTGTGTTTTTGCTTGACATATCATAGCGCTCAATGTATTAATATATTAACTGAATTATTTGCAATAAATTAACAGGTGAAAATTTTTTATTTTTAAGGAGGGGTATGCTTTGCAGTTTTAGTATAATGAGTGCTAATTTGTGTTTAAAGAGTGTCCTTTCGCTTTTTCAGATTCATCTAAATAACCATCTTTTGTTAGGGTGTGGAGGGGTGAATGACTAATCTAGTGGTTAATCCAGGAGCTGAAAGCTCTCTTGTAACTGGATGGAGTGGAGCCACAGGCGTATCTAGTACAGGATGGAAAAGGTCTTCTAATAATGCTTGGGTGCATAATGGTACTTATGCTTTTTATACTGCTTGTAGTAATAGTAATAATTGTCTTCCTATGGGACAAAATATTAGTTTTACTCCTGGAATTAACTATAAATTATCTCTTTATGTATATCAAGTTGGTGCTGGTCAGGGAGCCTTCTCTTTAAAAATAGATCAAAGTACCTTAATATCAGACACTACTTCAATATACTCTTACGTGCAATATAGCGCTATTTTCCAACGTAGTATTTCTGAAGGATATTTAGAGATACGAGGAGTAACTGAAAATTTTCTAGCTATTGATGATATTTCAATAACTGAAACTAATGAAACAAATTTGCCATCGGCTACGCCTAGTGGTGTTCCCTCGAGTTATCCGGGTTCTGCGCCATCGGCTCCGCCTATTGGTGTTCCCTCGAGTTATCCGAGTTCTGCGCCTACGGTTGCTCCCAGTGGTACCCCAACACATATAAATTTAGTAACTAATCCAGGAGCAGAGGATGGAAGTACCGGGTGGAGTAGATCTGGGGCTACCTCTACCTCTACAGGATGGGTAGGATATTGTAGCATCAATAATCATTGGAAAAGAAGTGGTGATTGTAGTTTTTTCACACAATGTGCAAGTAATTGCTTACCTTTCGTTCAGAATATTTCTTTTGTACCAGGTCATAATTATAAAATATCTATTTTTGCATATCATGATCATGATGATTCAACATTGTCTTTGAAAGTTGATCAATTATCTCTGATATCAATAACTAATATTCCCTCTTCTTTTACGGAGTATATGGTTATTTTTACAGCGAGTAATTCAATAAGTAGTTTACGAATAGAAGGTACAGCAAGTAATATTTTAGCATTTGACGATCTTTCAATAACTGAAACTACTGAGACAAATATACCATCGGCTACGCCTAGTGAGTCTCCTTCGAGTTATCCGAGTTCTATACCATCGGCTACGCCTAGTGGTGTGCCTTCGAGTTATCCGAGCTCTATACCATCGGCTACGCCTAGTGGTGTTCCTTCGAGTTATCCGAGCTCTATACCATCGGCTACGCCTAGTGGTGTGCCTTCGAGTTATCCGAGTTCTGCGCCATCGGCTACGCCTAGTGAGTCTCCTTCGAGTTATCCGAGTTCTATACCATCGGCTACGCCTAGTGGTGTGCCTTCGAGTTATCCGAGTTCTGCGC
>JAOARE010000038.1 GCA_025210695.1 Rickettsiales bacterium | reverse complement strand
ATTTTGCTATAATTGGTGGATTATCCGCTGTACTACAACGTACAAAAATAGGATCCCATTCTATAATTGGTGGACTTTCTGGTGTTGCTGAAGATGTAATACCCTATGGATTAGTTATGGGAGAGCGTGCGCATTTAGCAGGATTAAATGTTGTGGGACTTAAACGCCGCAAGTTTTCTCGCGACTCTATAAACGATATTAGACGCGCATATGAAATGATATTTATCAATAATGATAATGCTACCTTCTCTGAAAGATTAAGAATGACCAAAGAAGAGTTCTCTGACTCAGAAGAAGTGATGTTAATGATAAATTTCTTACTTGAAGAAAGCAAAAATAACAACTCTGTCTGTAAACCCAAACCAAATGTTAAGAGCGCATGACTAAACTTGGAATCATAGCTACTAAAGGCAATTTAAGCAAAAAACTAATCGATTATGCCCAAAGTAAATTAGATATTTTTATGGTTGCTATAGAAGGCAAAACTGATCCTGAATTTGTTAAAGGAATTGATCATGTTTGGGTTCATCTTGGAGAGATTGGCAAAGCTATAGATGCTATGAAGCAAGCCAATGTTAGCCAAATTGTTTTTTCTGGTCCTATACAGAAACCGGATATATTTAACTTAAAATTAGATATGATGGGAACTAAATTATTCGCCAAAATGGTTAAAGATAAATTCTTTGGTGATAATAAATTATTATCTGTGTTAACTGCTTTCCTTGAAGATCATGGTTTTAAAGTTATTGGAGTACATGAAATTTTAAAGGACTTAGTAGTTAAAGCTTCAAACTTTACAAAACTCACTCCTAATAAAGATGATAAAGCTGATATAGATTTAGGCATGAAAGTGGTTAAAGAACTTGGAAAACTTGATATAGGGCAAGGAGCAATCACACATGGTGGAGTAGTTCTGGGCGTAGAAGCAATAGAAGGAACTGAAGAGTTAATCAAACGCTGCGGCGAATTAAAACATAGTGATGCTTACGGCGGAGTATTAGTTAAATTATCAAAACCCGGGCAAGAACTTAGAACTGACCTTCCAACCATAGGAATAGAAACTGTTAAATCTATGCATGTTGCAGGATTTAAAGGAATAGTTATTGAAGCAGAACGCGCTATATTCCTAGACAGAAAAGAATGTATTAAATATGCCGATGAACATGATATGTTTATTGTGGCAATATAATTACTCTGCGTTGTACAAAAAAACTATCAAAATCATTTCCTTGCTAGTTCCTTGAATTAACCCATCATTAACTATTTACTATATATAATAGTTCCTTATCAAGGAATTAAAGAGGAGTAAATATGCCTGAAGATATAGAAGTAAATGAAGATTATTGTTATGATAGCCAAGACATTATTCAACTAACCTCAATATACCAATCTCAGGAAGATAATCCTAACAATATCTGGGGGCAGCCTCTAGGATTTAATGGCATTGGTAATCCGCTTGAATTAGGAGATTACAATCTAAAGCAATCATGCGAAGATCTAAAGCCAAATCAAAAACTTTTATTGCCTATTAATTTACAAAATGCATATCACTGGGTGGGTGCAATTATTGAAAAAGTAAAAGGCAAATTTCGCATTACCACTATGGACTCCCTAGGTGGACATGAAGATGAAATTCAAGAAACAGCTTATAAAATATCGGAAGAGTTAGGATCTGAACATAAAATTGAGTTAGTACAAACTCCCCCCAAAGCCACCTTAAAACAAAAAGATAGGGCTTCCTGTGGAGCATTCGTTATGCAAAACCTAATCAACCATGCAACTCCAAAAGAAGCTGTTGAATTAGGTGAAGCAGATATACGAAGAGTTCATATGGAACTTGCTGGAGACAATTTTGCTAAAAAACAAGAATTAGACCTACAAAATAAAACAAAATCTGAACAAGATGAAATAACGTGGAATGCAGTGATAGCTAAACAGGCAGATGAAATACAAAAATTAATCCCTCAAGCCCAAGAAAGAAAAAAACATCTAGAAGAACGTAATAATTCATTTGAGGAAGCTTTAGATCACTTACTTAAAGATTCTCAAGATAAAAATAAAGACCTAAAAAATCTATATAAAGAGTTTCCTGAACATAAAGAATTACTAGATGATATTACATCTGAGCTAACTATTGCTTCTACCCCCCATCGTGTATTAGAACCTAATAAATTTGAGAAAGCTCTTGATCATGTGCTTAATATTGAAGATGATCTTGTTAAAAGGATGCAGCTGCAATCAATGCAAGAAAATTTTCCAGAACAAAAGAAGTTATTAGATGATATAAAGCAATCAATGCAGCCTGAATTAACTAATACCCCCACAACAAAACCTATTGCTTACAACAGAAGAATATCCGCAAGTAAAGGAGTTAGAAGGCAATAGTTTTAATTAGACTGATTGCCTTATTTAGAAACCTAACACCGAATTATCCAGCAAATAGAGAATCATACATGAATATACAGGCTAAGATTTCTATCATGATATAGTACAACAAAATCCATAGCTCTTGCTTTTTTAAGCAATTATGCTATATATCAATGCTTCTAAAATTAATTATAATTATAAAATATAATGGATGATTTTTTAATATTACCATTAATAAACTATATGCAAACCTTAAGCGGTGAAGCTTTGTCTTTCATTTCTTTTGGTGCAGGTATTATTACAATGCTGTTCATGATGCGTTTCTTTGGTCTTGTTGGCTTATATGTTTACAGTTCAGCAGCCACTATAACCGCCAATATCCAAGTATTAAAACTAATGAATATGAATTTAATGCCAGAATATGTGGCTCTTGGAACTGCAACATTCTCAACTATATTTTTATGTAATGACATCATCACTGAACATTATGGAAAAGAAACAGCAAAAAGAAGCATATGGCTAAGCTTCACTACCCAGGTATTAGTTACTATAACTATGGTTATCTCCATTGGATTTAGACCTGTTGAAGGAAATTCAGCCCATGGTGCCATCTATGAATTATTCATGCCAGCACCAAGATTATTAATAGCAAGCTTAGCAGCATTTGTTATAAGCCAATTATTTAATATTAATATATTTGCTTGGCTTTCTAAATTTTATCATGAAAAACTGCTTTGGCTGCGCAGCAATGTTGCTTTAATGGCATCTGAATTACTTGATAATATTATATTTAGCACTCTAGCCTGGGTGATATTAGCCCCTACTCCCGTATCCACAGCAATGTTAATTTATACTTACATCTTAGGGACTTATGTGTTAAGAGTGGTATTTGCATTATTTTCTACTCCAGTAATATATTGGAGTTATAACTTTAAATCCAGAAATGAAGTATGACCAAATTTTCCTTTAAATATCATTGTCCAAATCCTAATTCAAAAGCACGCCTTGGAGAGTTAGAAACTCCACATGGAATTGTTCAAACTCCTGCTTTTATTTTTTGCGCAACTAAAGCTGCCATAAAAGGATTGCATCCAGAGCAAATGAAACTTGAAGGAACTCAGTTTATTCTATCAAATACTTATCACTTAATGCTACAGCCAGGTCCTGAAGTGATAGAAAAAGCTGGAGGATTGCATAAATTTATGGGTTGGAATGGCCCAATGCTGACTGATTCTGGTGGATTTCAAATATTTAGCTTAGGTCATGGATCTATTGCTTCAGAAATCAAAGGAAAACGTTGTAGTAATCGCCCTAAAACATTATTAAAAATCACCGAAGAAGGAGCCAAGTTTCGTTCCTACATTGACGGAAAAACTTATTTCTTAAGCCCTGAGCGCTCTGTTGAAATTCAAAGAATGCTTGGACCTGACTTTGTGGTAGTGCTAGATGAATGCACACCATTTCATGTTGATAAGGGATATACTACAAATTCAATGAGAATGAGCCATCGCTGGGCCTCCCGTAGCTTAGCTGAATTTAATAAACATGATAATGGTAAACAAAAGTTATACGGAATTATTCAAGGTGGAGTATATTCTGATCTACGCCAAGAAAGCTGTGATTATGTTAATTCTAAACCATTCTTTGGCCATGCTGTCGGTGGATCTTTAGGCGCAGACAAAAACCAAATGTATGATGTAGTGGCAATGACCACTGAAATTCTAGAACGTAGCCGTCCTATCCATTTGTTAGGAATTGGTGGAATCTCTGATGTTTTCAATGGAGTTGAGCATGGTATTGACACATTTGATTGTGTTCACCCAACTAGGCTTGCTCGCCATGGTGGTGCTCTAGCAAGACCAGAAAACAGAGAAGATCAGAAAAAAGAACATCTTAATTTAAACAACGCTAAATTTAAAGATGATTTTACCCCTATTGAACCAGACTGCAGCTGCCACACCTGCAAGCATCATAGCAAAGGATATATCCATCATCTACTAAAAGCCAAAGAATTATTAGCCGCAAATCTACTTACCATCCATAATGTCCATTTTATGAATAAAATGATGACCGCAATAAGAGAAGCGATTAAAAATGGTAAATTAGCAGAAGAAAAAAAACGCTGGATGGTTGTATGAGTAACAGCATGGGTTGTTCATTATGCTTAAGATTTCCTCCAAATGCATTTTCCGCCTGGTAAATCTTCCAAGATAACTCCTTTTTCTTTAAGGCTATCACGAATAAAGTCAGCCTCTTGCCAATTTTTTTGAGCTTTAGCCTCTGAACGCTTAAGGATTTGTTCTTCAATATATTTAGCATCAACTGAAGAATCTTTGAACCAAGAATCAGGGTTGCTTTCAAAAAAACCTAGTAACTTTCCACAAGCTTTCAGTTTTGCAGCCAATCTTGGATTATTTGTCTTATTAAATTCGTGAACATATTCATGAAGCATAGCAAAGCTCTGAGGAGTGTTTAAGTCATCAAGTAAAGTATTATAAAACTCTTGAGGTATTTCTCCATCATCAATATCTAATTTTTGCAACACTCGATAGAAGCTATCTAAAGCTTTTTTAGCATCATTTAATGCTTTATCATTCCAGTCAATTGGTTTTCGGTAATGAGAATTAAGCAATATATAGCGAATAACTTCTCCGCTAATACCTTTGTCTAAAATATCAGAAGTGGTAACGAAGTTTCCTAGAGATTTACTCATCTTCTCACCATTAACTGTTAAGAAGCCATTATGAACCCAATATTTAGCATATTTACTATTTGGATATGCGCAGCAACTCTGGGCAATTTCATTGCTGTGATGAGGAAATATTAGATCCACCCCACCTCCATGAATATCAAAACTATCTCCTAAATATTTATAGCTCATTGCTGAACACTCAATATGCCAACCTGGGCGCCCTAGCCCAAAAGGGCTATCAAAACAATGGTCAACATCTTTAGCTGGCTTCCATAATACAAAATCTTCAGGATTTTCTTTATCTTCAGAAACTTCCACCCTTGCGCCAACAACTAAATCTTTAAGATGACGACCAGACAGATCACCATATTGAGCAAATTTATGAACTCTAAAATACACATGCCCATTACTGATATATGCATATTCATTGGAAATAAGTCTTTCAATCATTTCAATCATTTCAGGAATATGCTGGGTGGCTTTAGGCTCTATTGTTGGACTCAAACAATTAAGCTCTGCCATATTCTCTTGAAAAATATTTGTGATTTTACTTGTTAGTTCATTAATTGAAATTTTCTGAGCAATGGCGCTATTGATAATCTTATCATCAACATCTGTAATATTTCTGATATATATTACATTCTTTTCTCCATATATTTTCTTTAAAAGTCGGAATAATACATCATATATAACAACAGCTAAAGCATTGCCTATATGTGGATAATCATACACCGTTGGACCGCAAACATACATCCCTATTTTATTAGAATCTAGAGGAATAAAAAGTTCTTTTTTTTTGCTAAGGCTGTTATATAAATACAATTGCATTAGTTGTTATCTATTGAATTTAACGTTTTATCTATCAATGTAGCAAATGATTTATAGCTGTATACATCAACTTTCTTTTTATTAATATAGAAAACAGGGGTTCCTTTTATTTTCAGGAATTTTTTGGACCTATGGTCAAGTCTACGCAAAGCCGATTCAAGATTTTTATTATTCATGCATACATCAAACTTTTCTGCATTCATTCCACCCAACCCTGCTATATTTCTTAGTTTATCTAAAAAATCTGTTTGATAAGCCCAGCTTGCTTGTTTTGTCAATAATATATTCAAAAATGCTTCATATCTTGATTTATCAATACAGTTTAGTAATAAAGTTCCAGCTTCTGAAGATTTATCCGTCATGTAACTACGCTTAATCCACATCACTTTACCCGTATCAATATACTCCTTTTTTAATCTAGGAAAAACATTGGTATGGAAGTTTTCACAATGAGGACAAGTTAAAGAATAATACTCTAGTATCTTAACAGGAGCTTCAGAACTCCCAGAAACAAAATCATATGGTCCAGGATTATAAAGATCATTACCAGCGTTGGATGGTGCTGCTGCACATACAACGCTGGTGAATAAAATAATTATAGAATAAATAACAGAGCGTAACATGATTATTTCTTTTCTTTAGATTTTTCTCTCGCAGATTTAATTAACCCACTCATTGCTTCAGAATCAATAGCACCCGGGATCATTTCTTCACCAATAATGAAAGCTGGAGTTCCTCTGATGCCAAGTTGTTGAGCTAAATTTAAAGTTGCTGTTAATTCTTTTTCTATTCTAGGATCTTTTAGAGCGTCTTTTACTCTTATATGATCAATATTTAATAGTTTTAAAGTATTTTGAATAAACTCATCGCTTGGATCACGTGTACTCATTAAAGCATTATGAAAATCAACATATTTGTTAGGGGCAACTATAGCCACAGCAAGAGCCGTTTGAGCTAACTTTCTAGAGGATCCACCAAGAACAGGATATTCTTTGAAAATTACTTTTAGATTAGAGTCTTTCTTAATAATTTCTTTTATTTCATTGTTAACTTTTTTACAATATCCACAACGATAATCAAGGAAAACTACCATGGTAACATCACCATCTTTATTTCCAGCTATCAAAGAAATTTCACTATTTTGCAACTGCCTCTTACTGTTTTTAATTGCAATTTTAGCTTCTTTTAAAGATTCTTCATATTCACGTTTTTGCATGTCTTTAATTGAAGAAATTATAATATCAGGATTCTTTTTTATAAAATCATACACTATAGTTTCTATTTCTTGTTTATTTACTGGTTGAGAAGGCATTGTTAAAAATTCCTGCAGTTCAGATCTAATTTTATCTTTTGCTCCAAAAATGGTAATAGCTAATACAAAAATTATAGCTATATATATAATCCATTTACATTTTCCTGATGTATTGCATTTAGTATTTTTATTAAATAACATGACTTTTCTCCTTAAATAAATTTTTCCCTATAATTTATATCTCTATTATCAGTTATTGTAAAATAGTATTTTTTTCTTTTTTCTTTTGAAAAGAGAATTAAAACTGAGGTCAAGATTTTGCTTTACCTACCAATGTCTCTCATATAAACTTAAAGTTGATAATATTAGGATGCTATGGAGCCAACATGACAAATAAAACAGCCTCACTTCAATTTGATGAGTTGAAAGCAGAAGAATTACCAATTTTGCATGCAACTATGGGACCTAATGTTATTGACGTTACTAAACTCTATCGTGAAACAGGAATGTTTACATATGATCCTGGTTTTATGTCTACTGCTTCTTGCAAGTCTAAAATCACTTATATTAACGGTGAAAAAGGTGTTTTAATGCATCGTGGTTATATGATACAAGATTTAGCCTCTAAGAGTGACTATCTTGAAGTTGCATATCTACTTCTTCATGGAGAATTACCAAATAAAGAAGAAAAGAGTGAATTTGTTTATCAAATAAAACATCACACTTTAGTACATGAACAGTTACAATTTTTATTACGTGGTTTTCCAAGGAAAGCCCATCCGATGGCCATATTAGTGGGAGCGTTCTCTTCTCTTTCAGCCGTTTACCATGATAACTTAGATATAAGAGACCCCCAGCAGAGAGAAGCCGCGGCCATTCAAATGATAGCTAAGATGCCAACATTAGCTGCCATGGCCTATAAATATTCTATAGGTCAGCCATTTATGTATCCTAGAAATGATTTAGGCTATGCTGAGAATTTTCTATACATGATGTTTGGAGTTCCATCTGAAGAATATAAAGTGAATCCTGTAATAGCTAAAGCTATTGATAAACTTTTTATTTTACACGCTGACCATGAGCAGAATGCTTCCACATCAACAGTTCGTTTGTCTAGCTCTTCTGGAGCCAATCCATTTGCGTGTATTGGTGCTGGAATCGCTTCTTTATGGGGACCTGCACATGGCGGAGCTAATGAAGCGGTGATTCGTATGCTAAAAGAAATTGGTCATAAAGACAATATTCCTGAATATATTGCTAGAGCAAAAGATAAGAATGATAGTTTTGTTTTAATGGGATTCGGTCATAGAGTTTATAAAAATTATGATCCAAGAGCTATGGTTTTAAGAGAATCTTGTCATGAAGTTTTGAGAGAATTAAACATTAAAAATGAACCTTTACTAGATATCGCTATAGAATTAGAAAAAATTGCTTTAAATGATGAATATTTTATTGAACGTAAATTATATCCTAATGTAGATTTCTATTCAGGTATTATATATAAAGCAATGGGAATCCCTGCACAGATGTTTACCGTATTATTTGCTACAGCCAGAATTTCAGGATGGATTGCACAGTGGAAAGAAATGATGGAAGATCCTACTAATAAAATAGGACGTCCAAGACAATTATACACAGGCTATACTGAAAGAAAATTCATCCCTATAAATAAAAGATAAGTTTTTATAGGCTCATAACCATAAAAATACTGTGCTTTATAAGCAACATAATTATATATTATACAAGCTAAATGCTTATTTTTCCCAAAAAGAATCTATATTAACTTTTTATTAAGGAATGAGAGTGTAAACTTGTTTTCAATGAGCGCTTTGTAGATATAGTGTATGTATTTATAAACCTCGCTACGTTATACTATATATTTTTAATTACTATTCAATTTAGGAGTAAAACATGTCAACTTTTAATCTTTCAAAAAATAATTATTGGCAAATTTGCCTGTTATTTTGTTTAGCTGCAGCAGTTATGGTAATGCCATCTCTATCTGTTGCTGATGGATACGGCACAGGTACTACAGATGATGGTATTTCTGAAGTACTATGTTACATTGTGACTAAACTAACAGGACCAATTGGTAAAGCTACAGCGATGATTGCGTTAGTAGTATTAGGTATTGGTATCTTCTTGGGTAAACTTTCATGGCAGCTATGTTTAGGTGTATCTATCGGTATAACCTTTATCTTCGCAGCTGGTAAAATTATCAACTGGTTATCAGGCACTGGTACAGAAAGTTGTGAAGTTACTGAGACACCATCATAAGGTATTTAGTTCTTTTTTTGTAAAAGAATGAAATATTTATAAAATAGAAGCTCCTAACTTAAACGTTAGGAGCTTTTTTTTGTTCTTGCTTTATAAAGCATGTATTTATATATTTTAGATAAATAAACTCATCTTCAAGGTTTTTCATATGTTTGAATCATTATCTAACAACTTAAATAAAGTCATCAACAAACTCACCTCTAAAGGATTCTTAAATGAAGAAGATATTGACAATGCAATGCGTGAAATTAGGATTGCCCTCCTTGAAGCCGATGTTTCACTTAGTGTGGTTAAAGAGCTTACCTCCAGAATAAAAGAACAAGCTAAGGGAGAGCAGATTATTAAAAGCATTTCTCCCGGTCAGATGGTGGTAAAAATTGTTAATGATGAATTAGTTAAAGTTCTTGGAAATGAAGTAAGCCCCATTAATTTATCCACTAAACCTCCCGCTGTTATAATGTTTGTGGGTCTCCAAGGTTCTGGTAAAACCACATCTTCTGCAAAGCTAGCCTTATGGCTTAAGAAAAAAATGAATAAGAATGTTTTGCTTGCATCTTTAGATACTCAAAGACCGGCAGCTAAAGAACAATTAGAAAGCCTTGCTAAACAAGTTAATATTCCCTCTCTTCCTATTAAAGATAATGAATCTGCTGTTAATATTGCCAAACGAGCATTAGAAGCTGCAAAAAATTCTATCAATGATGTGTTAATATTAGATACAGCTGGACGTCTTCAAATTAATCAAGAATTAATGCAAGAGCTAGAAGAGATTAAAAAACTTACTAACCCGATTGAAATTGTTTTTGTTGCTGATAGTTTAACCGGGCAAGATGCAGCTAATGTTGCCAAATCTTTCCATGAGGTTCTAGATCTTACTAGCGTTATCTTAACTAGAATTGACGGTGACAGCAGAGGTGGAGCTGCACTTAGCATCACCCATGCTACATCTAGACCAATCAAATATGTTGGTGTTGGTGAAAAATTGAATGAATTTCAAGAATTTCATCCAGATAGAATTGCTTCACGTATTCTTGGCATGGGAGATGTTGTATCTCTTGTAGAGAGCGCATCTGAACATATTGACAAGCAAGAAGCGGAAAAACTAGCATCCAGAGCCCAAAAAGGAGTATTTGATTTTAATGATCTATTA
This sequence comes from Rickettsiales bacterium, assembly GCA_025210695.1. Classification (NCBI taxonomy): domain Bacteria; kingdom Pseudomonadati; phylum Pseudomonadota; class Alphaproteobacteria; order Rickettsiales; species Rickettsiales bacterium. The sequence continues at coordinate 8,769 of JAOARE010000038.1, read as the reverse complement.
TCTCAATTACGCAGCATGAAAAAAATGGGGGGAATTGGCTCAATGCTAGGCATGATCCCAGGTTTAGGCAAGCTAAAATCAGCTATGAGCAATGCTAATATGAATGAAGATATGCTAAAGCGTCAGGAAGCTATCATTCTGTCAATGACCGCTAAGGAAAGAAAAAATTTTAAGCTGATTAATGGATCTAGACGTAAAAGAATAGCTGCAGGCTCTGGAACCACAGTTCAGGATATCAACCGTCTCCTCAAACAATTCCAAGAAATGAGCAAAATGATGAAAAAATTTGGCGGAATGGACCAAAAATCTATGCTTCGTTCAGGAATAGGTAAATTATTAGGTTAGCTATAGAGGATGTTAATTTTAGAAAGAAAAATCTGGTTATTCTTTTTAAAAAGCAATCTATTGCAATGGTAATGGATTGACAAGCTATTCAATTAAAAGATGTTACAAAGGAAGTTTCTTATTGTTTTATAGAATCATTAAACTCAGGGCTTTCTATTTATCGTAAATTAGAATTTAAATCTTTGTTTACAAATAATATTTTTAAATAAGTAAGCGAATAGAAAAAGTATTTATAATTATTTTGCTAAAGATTTCACCCTCTACATCAAAACTCACAACTTGACAAATCAATATATTTCATTAATCTTCTTGTGTTGTTTATTTAATATTTATTAATACTTAAAGGTTGTTTTCATGAGCGCGATTAATAATCCTCCTCCCCATGCTAAAATAAGCGAACATAACATACAAGATGTTATTACCATTACTTTAGAGAATGGTGAACAAATTACACTATTAGATATAAACACTCCTCTTACAATACACAACCTTCCTCCTATTATATTTTTTACTGCTCACACTAGAGATATTGAAGTTTTAAATGATCTTATTATATTAGGAGCCAATCTGTCAGTTAGAGACTCTTCTGGTATGAGCGCCTTGCACCATGCTGCAATGATAGGAGACCAGGAAATAGTAGAAGCACTGTTGAATGCAGACTCAAGTCTAGTAGATCTTATTGATAATAATGGAACTACGGCTCTTATGTATGCAGCCATGAACGGACATTCAAACCTTGTTGAACAATTATTACAATATCAACCAGATATTTATATTATAGATAACCTAGGAAACAATGCCTTATACTATTCAACAAACCATCAAAATATTCTAACAACATTACAAAACTTTCTTTTAAATACTATTATTCAAGTAAAATCAGAAGAAAATCTTGAAACCATATTTAATGAAGCTTTTGAACGAGTAGAATCCGAAGGAAGACCTGAGGCATTATCAGTAAGAATGGGTGGTAATATGGTTGCAGATATTGTAATTTTCCAATATCCAGAACATGATGATTTCTCAGTTATTATAATTGAACCAAATCATGCTACTTTTAGCCATTCAAACGCTTTAAATAATTTAGCATCCGAAGAAGATAGCCTTACACCCGATAATGTAAGAGTGATACATTTTCCTCGACCACTTGATATAGAGTCAGAAAATATTCTTAACCCTAGTTATTTACTTACTCTAATTAATTGTATTCCACGTCTAGAAGGATATAGTGAAAATCAAATCATGGGAAATATATTTCATATTGGATGCGAAGAAACACTACTCCAAACTTCAAGTAATGAAACAACTACAGAAGATATGACTCAATTAGTAACTCTAGAAGAACCTCCTGTCCCCAATGGAGTATCATCACAACTATTTAGTGACTATTTCGACCCAACTCCGACAGAATAAAAAGATTAAATTAAGATCTCTTCTATACGAATTAGTTCATTATATTTTGCTAAGCGATCAGTTCTTGAAAGAGAACCGGTTTTTATATAACCAACACCTGTTGCTGCCGCAATATGCGCAATGGTTGTATCTTCCGTTTCACCTGAACGATGAGAAATTATTGCTTTATATCCAGCAGATTTGGCTAAGGATATGGTTTCCATAGTTTCACTTAAAGTGCCGATTTGATTAGGCTTAATTAAAATGGCATTAGCCATTTTTTCTTCTATTCCTTGAGTTAGAATCTTTTTATTGGTAACGAATAAATCATCCCCCACAAGCATAATTTTAGCACCTAACTCTTCAGTTATGAACTTCCAGCCTTGGTGATCATCCTCTGCCATAGGGTCTTCAATAGAACAAATGGGGTAATCACTAACTATTTTCTGATAATAATTAACCAACTCCTTAGGGGTTAATGCTTCACCAGCCATATGATACAAACCATCTTTATAAAATTCTGATGCCGCACAATCTAAAGCTAACATCACATCCTTACCTAATTCATAACCAGCTTTTTTAACAGCTAAAGTAATATAATCTAAAGCCTGAGAAGCATTGTCTAGATTTGGAGCAAATCCTCCCTCATCTCCCACATTAGTACTATGCCCATCAGCGCGTAGTATTGCCTTAAGACTATGAAAAATTTCCGCACCAATTCTAATGAACTCTTTCACTGAAGTTCCACAATTAGGCATAATCATAAATTCTTGAATTTCTATTTTGTTATCTGCATGGGCTCCACCATTGATAACATTCATCATGGTTTTTGGAAGTTTATAATCTTCTGAATTAGAATTTAGATATTTAAATAATGGCAAGTCTTTAGACAAAGCCGAAGCTTTAGCTACTGCAATAGACACTGCTAATGTTGCATTAGCACCTAAATTTGATTTATTTTCAGTTCCATCTATATCTATAAGCAAATCATCTATTCTTTTTTGATCAAATGGAGATTCGCCTATAATTTTAGGAGCAATTAGTTTATTAACATTCTCAACAGCTTTTAACACGCCTTTACCTAAAAAACGACTATCATTATCTCTTAGTTCAACAGCTTCAAGTTTACCTGTTGATGCACCACTTGGCACTGATGCACGCCCCTTAGAGCCATCACTTAAAATAACATCCACTTCAACAGTTGGATTCCCACGACTATCAATAATTTCTCTAGCCTTAATCTTAGTAATTTCCACCACTTGTCTCTCTCACCTTAAATCTAAATTTCTATAATTAGCATGGCAAATGGCTACGGCTAATGCGTCTGCTGCATGCTCATTACTAACCTTCGCTTTTGGCAATATTTGATTAACCATATATTGTATTTGGGTCTTATCAGCCTTGCCTTTACCAACAACTGCCTTTTTCACCAGGTTAGGAGCATATTCAAAAAATCGTTTTTTAGCAACCCCAATTGCCAAAATTGCTACTCCCCTAGCGTAACCAAGTTTTAAAGAAGTAAGATTATTGTTATTAACAAAAATATTCTCCATAGCAACATCTGTTGGTTTATATAAAGATATTACTTTTTCTAATCCTTCATAAATATCTTTTAAACGCTTCTCCATGGAAATCTTTGAATTGGAAGTTATAATACCAGAATCAATAAAATTTATACTATTTTGTTTCTTTAAAATTATTCCCCAGCCTGTGTTAACAAGCCCTGGGTCAATTCCACAAATAATATCTTCATCTTCTAAATACATATTCTAACTTTGTGTTAATTGATAAAATTTTGAGTAAAGCATTTGACTAATGGGATTATCTTTATATTCATGCTCAGCAATAGATGCAATGGAAGTAATCTCCGCTGCTGTACCAGTTAAAAAAACTTCATCCGCCTGGTGAACATCCTCCATTGTTATATGTTTCTCAATAACTTTAATACCATTCTCTTGAGCTATTTGAATAATAATCTGACGCGTTATTCCATTTAAACAACATTCAGTTGTAGGAGTATAAAGATTGCCATTTTTAACTATAAAAAAATTGGAAGTTGTAGCTTCTGAAACATATCCTCTGTAATCCAACATCAGAGCATCATCATATCCTGCAGCAAGAGCTCGCTTCTTTGCCACGTGATTTAAAACATATAATCCACTAGCTTTAGCCTCATAAGGGAATGATTCAGCCGAAGGTCTAACTAAAGATGATACTTCTAAACGCAATGATTTTTTTTCTAATAAGGTTTTACAATAAGGAGATGGACGTGGCCAACAACTGAGCATAATATTAGTGATATTATCTGATCCTATTGACATCCTCTGATCACCTAAAAAGATCAAAGGACGAAGATATCCATCATCAATATTATTACGTTTTACCAACTCTATTGATGCCTCCATAATCTGATCTTTTATAAAAGGAATATGCATTGTCAATATTTTTGCAGAATTAAATAGTCTTTTAATATGATCTCTTAACTTAAATATTTTACCATTATACACCCTAACACCTTCAAAGGCTCCAGTACCATAATGAAGGCCATGAGTTTTAGGCCCTATCTTCACTTCATTCTCATGAATAAACTTTCCATCGAGCCACACATAAGAATTTTGTTTTTTTTTCATTTTGTTTGTGTGTTTTTAAAATTTTAATCATTTATTAATTATAAACTCTTATTCTTAATGTTAGCAAAATATTCTATAAAAACCAATAAAACTTTAGAATATTATTGTTAATCAAACCCTCAAATTCATAGGCAGGAGGTATTTATGTCAGTTCGCAAAGAAGATCAAGAAAAAAAAGAATCATTACTTGGAAGTGTTACCAACTTTTTTCTTAGACGGGAAGAAACAAATCTACCAAAGGAAGAAGATACTAGTTTTCTTTCAATGGCACGGCAATTAAGAGCACAAAAAGAAGAAGAATCAAAAGAAAGTGAGGCTCTGCAGCGCGATATCAGCGACTGGTTGGCTGGAGAAGCAATGAAAATGCTTCACATTACTGGCACCGCTCTGGAAGAGAGGATTCATAACATGATTATGGGTGAATCAACACATAACAATAGCGAAGGAGGAGAATAGCCCTTCTATAATCATCCCCTCTATAATTACAGAGGGGAACCTAATATTGAAAGCTCTCAAGCATTCCTCACTAAATATTTTTAACAATTAAAAAGAAATACTTATGTTTAATAAAATTCTCAGATACTTAAAAAATAAATTTAAGAATCATCCACATAAAATTTTTGATGAAGCAATAATGCTAGATCAATTTCAAGTGCAAGTGGAAAAACCAACTAATCGTAGATATACAGAAACATTACTAATTTCTTGTGTTGACTTTAGATTTAGAAACGAAGCTGAAGAATTAATGAGTAATTTTCTTCATTTGGAAGGAGATTACGATGAAATTGCAATGCCTGGAGCAAGCCTATCCATTGTGGAAAAGAAATATCCAGAATGGAGCATCGCTTTAGAAGAAATGATAGAGCTTCTTGAAGGACTGCATCATATTAAGAGAGTGATATTCTTAGACCATAGAGATTGTGGAGCTTATAAACTTATCAAGGGTAAAGAAGCAACATCCACCAGAGCTCGTGAAACTAACACTCATAAACAAGTGTTTAAAAAAGCTAGAAAATTCATGAACGAACATTTTCCAGAGCTGAAAGTTTACACATTGCTGATGGGAATGGATGGACTAGTTGAGAATTTTAAAGAGTAAGACATTAAATATTTGACAAGGCTAGCCCCCCTATCTGCGAGGGAGGCTGAGTGTAATTAATGGTTTATTAAGATTTATTTTTGTAGCCTTTGCTGTCTCTCAACCTTACGTCCAATATTCTTTCTTATTTGATCAGTATCAACAGTTGCTGTATGCTCACCGGTAGTATATGTGGTACCATCTTTTGTTACAGTTGTACTTCCAGTCACAGATACAGTTCCATCTTCATTCTTAGATATATCTCCTTCCTTAAGTAAGGTATTTCCTGTCGTATAATTACCTCCACTAACCTTCGCCTCCCCAACATCTTCACTTGTTTCCCTGGCACTTGGATATAAATACCCATCCTCATTATGAGCATATCCACCAATATTATAAGGTTCTCCATTTTCATCAACTCCCTTCCAAGTGCTGGCTTCAACATTCCCTCCTAGCAAAGCAATTCCACTCAATATTAAAGCAGATTTTAAAGATTTCTTGTGCATAATTCTCTCCTATTTTTTTTATAAACAACTATTATAATAGACCCAATTCCATACATCAAAAATTCAATCTATAGTTAAATAGTAGCCTATTCTAAAAATAAAACCAGCATAAAACCCAAACTTGACTTTTTCTCCATAATATTGATAATAAAACATAACAATTTTAAGGATAAAAACATGTTTATACAAACCGAGGAAACACCAAATCCAGAATCATTAAAATTCCTGCCTGGAGTTAATATATCACCAGAGCCGATGAATTTTCTTGATAGTTCTCAAGCAACTAACTCTCCTTTAGCTCAGAAGCTATTCACTTTAGATTTTGTAAAGTCTGTATTCTTAGGATATGACTTCGTGACCGTCACCAAAACAGAAGATGCTAAATGGGAGGTTATTAAAGCAGAAGTTTTAGTAACCATTATGGACTTCCTTGTTTCTGGAATGGAAGCTGTGAAACCTGCTGGCGCTTCTAGCAAACCTCAGTCTAATTCTGATATAGAAGAAGATAAGATCTCTCAAGAAATTAGAGAAATTATTGAAACCAGAGTTCGCCCGGCTGTTATGCAAGATGGTGGAGATATTGTTTTTCATGAATTCAAAGATGGCATAGTGAAAGTTGAGCTTCATGGTGCATGCTCTGGCTGCCCAAGCTCCACTGTGACTCTAAAAAGTGGAATCGAAAATATGCTTAAATATTATGTTCCCGAAGTTCTCTCTGTAGAAGCCGTTTAACATCATGGAAGCGCTGTTTGTAAAGCATCTAAACCTTCAATTATGCGTACACAGCTTTGGTATAAAAACAAACCCAGCTGTGGTTCTAATCTCTGGATCTGCAGGACAAGCTATTTTATGGGATAAAACTTTCTGCGAAAATATAGCTAAAGCAGGATATTTCGTCATTCGCTTTGACAATAGAGACACCGGATTATCTTCTGGAATAAATTTCCAAGAGAATCCTTATAATTTAAAAGATCTTGCCGGTGATGTTATTGGCATTTTAGACCATTTTAAAATTGAGAAAGCACATATTGTTGGAATGTCAATGGGAGGATATATTGCTCAGAAATTAGCAATTTACTATCCTAATAAAATATTAAGCATGACTTTATTCATGACCACCATCAATAGCTCTGTTATGCGTGGAATACGTGGTATGGATAATTTACCTGGCCAGAGCTTAGACATTGTAAAAAAATTATCAGAAATATACCAAACTCCTAGGATAACTCTTAATGATAGAATTAAAGTTCTTATTGAAACTTGGAAATTATTTAATGGAACGGAAAGCCCCTTCCCTTATGATGAATGGCGTGAATTAGCTGAAGAATCATATAAGAGAGCAAAGACTAAAAATGCAGTCCGCAATCATCGCGCGGCAGTTTTAAATTCTCCATCTGATCGTGGTAAAATTTTAAAAGAAATAGATCTTCCTCCTACCCTAATTTTACACGGCAAAGCTGATCCAATAATTCAAATAGCTCATGCCTATTACGGACATAAATTATTACCACAAAGTGAATTAGTGATTATTGATAAAATGGGTCATCTTTTAACATCTGTTTTTACAGCACAAGTGGAAGATGCTTTGCTTAAGTTTTTTGAATCCATCGAGACATAAAGAACTTTTAAGTTGTACTTATAAAGATAGCTATAACCTAACATTCTTTTTAAGTTCTATGTTTAAATCTAACCCTGTAATATCTGAAATTTTTCTACAATCCTGAAAATCTAATTTAAATTTTCTTCCTAAATCCATCATAACTTCATGATTATTATCTGTAATTATTTTAAGATTAACAACCACATTTCCTTCTTCTTTAGCGGATAAAACCTCTTGTAACTGGCTGATGGCTGCAGCATCTTTAACCACCACCTCAAGCTGTTTTAATCTATTATTTAAATAATCATCAAGTGGCATTACTTCCTGCCCTGTCACCCTAATACCACCTTCATCTTTACGAATTTCTGCCTTAATCATCAAAGGAATATTCTGGGAAAATAATTGTGACACTAATTGAAGAAGATCATTATCAAAAAAAGATATCTCTAAACTTCCTTTCCTATCTGAAAGAACGGCCTGCAGATATCTTCCTTTAGGAGAAACTCTTGCTTTACTACTGGTTACCATCCCCGCTAATACCACTATAGAGTAGCCAGGTTGATGCTCTTCTTTCAAGTGTTCACTGGTGATGATCTCACTTTTTTCTAAGATATCTTTATAGAAATCTAATGGATGAGATGATAAATAAAAACCTATTGCTTCAAATTCATGAATAACCTTATCTTTATCCTCCCAATCAGCAATCTTGGATAAAGAAGGTTTATATTGTTCTTTTACTTTTGCACCAAATAAGCCAATTTGAGAGCTATTCCTTTCTTTGTTTAAAACATTGTTATAATTAGTCACCACATCAATAGAAACAAATAATTGCTGCCTATTAGGATTAAGGCTATCAAATGCACCACATTTTATTAAATTTTCCAACAATCGTTTATTTAAAACCTTTGCATTCACTCTACTTGCAAAATCAAACACATCTTTAAATGGGCCATTCTCTTCTCGCTCTGCACATAGCATCTCTATTGCCTGCATACCAACATTCTTAAGGCCAGCAAGACCATAACGAATTGCTCCATTTTCTATAACAAAGTGACCATAAGACGCATTAATATCTGGGGGTAAAATAGCAACATCAAAATTCTTTGCTTCTTGCTGGAAGATATTAATTTTATCAGTATCATCTATTTCTAAATTTAAAGAAGCGGTTAGAAATTCAATAGGATAATTAGCTTTCAGATAAGCTGTTTGGTATGAAAT
>JAOARE010000037.1 GCA_025210695.1 Rickettsiales bacterium | reverse complement strand
TTTTTGATAAAGCATATCCATCAGTAATTCTTTCTATTACCTTTAAAGCACTCTCAGGTTTATCTCTTTCAATAAACTTAATGGCAATTTCTGATAAAGCATATTCATCAGTAGTTCTGTCTATTAATCTAAATGCATTTTCAAGATCATCTCTTTCAATAAACTTAATGGCGACAGATGATAAAGCATATCCATCAGTAGTTCTATCTATTACCTTTAAAGCATTTTCAGGGTCATCTCTCTCAATAAACTTAATGGCGATAGTTAACAAAGCATATCCATCAGTAGTTCTATCTATCATTCTAAATGCATTTTCAAGATCATCTCTTTCAATAAACTTACTGGCAAGATTTGATAAGAATTTATCTCTAGCATCATTAGATTGTTTATCAATTACTTTAAATCCATTTTCAAAATCATTTTTTTCAATAAACTTACTAGCAATGATCTGTAATAAACCATCATTTTCAACACTATTTATTATAGATAAGGCATTTTTTATCTTACCCTTTTCTATTAATACAATGCTTAAATCTGTAAATCCTTTCTCTATAGCAAAATTCTTCTGCCCACTGGAGGTTATTAAATTTGCTGCCTTCATCGCATTTGTATAATCTTTTTCCATTGCTAGCTTTGTAGTTAAGATTGAAGCAGCATAAATGGATAATTTAGAAAGATCTCCTTCTGCTAATTCACTTGCGCTTAATTGCTTATCTTTAAATTCTTGCGTTATTTCTTTAAGCTTCTTATGATTAATAATACCATTATTATCCATAGACATTAATCGCATTAATGCTTCTTTTTCTAGATTAATCCTTGTTTCTTTGCTTGAGTCATTTTTTAACTTTCTAACAACGTTGTAGAGATTTTTAGAGTCTATATTCCCTATGGAATCTTTATGAGCATCCAGTATAAATTTTGATAATCCAAATTCATTTGCTCCTTTAGAAATATCTCCACCAATATTACTAAAGGCCATTTCTAATTTTGTATTAGCATATATAATACCTGTTGCAAAATCATTAGTTGCATCTGATATTGTGTTCAATATTTGGACTATTTCTTCAATATTTTTTATATCTCTAGTTATTTCTATTTTTAAATTTATGTCATTATAGTCAGATTTATGATAAGTTAATTTTGCATCTGAAAAAATTTCAAATAATAAGAATGCATGATCTTCAATTCTTTCCCATCGACCTTTTAAATTTCCTATAGATGCTGAATGTCCAAACATTGTATAATCTAATTCTATGCTTTGTTTATCAACATTATATTTTAGTATTAAATTCCCCGAATGATTTCTTAGGGGAATATTGTAATGTAAATTAATATGTGGATATGAATAACTCATATATAATAAAGATAACTTCTCTAGCGTTTGTACACTATTACTATTATCATAATCCTTAAAAACTTTGCTTCTATCTTCTAGTAGCTTCTTATCTATTTCTTTTACAAATTGAGGCAATCTGTTCATAAGATTTTTGTTAATATTGTTTGTGCTGGCGCCAATAGATCCTAACGAAGTTTGGTGAACTAAAGTATATAAATCAGCTAGATTTTTGTTTGGTAAACCTGTAAAACCTCTATTAAAACCCACAGGATTATCCTGAAAAAAACCAGCATTAATAACAGAGAAATATGAAGATGGAAGTAATTCATTTGGTTTATTAGAAGCGCTTTTTTCATTGAAGAAGTTTTTCATAGCCAGGATTCTTTCTGGATGGAGATCTCCAACTTGATTTTCCATCACTTGAAAGAACTCACCCAACATCATCTTGAAGTTTTGAACTTGTTGTTCTTTATTCTCATATGAGGGGGAGTTCTGCAATTGCTTAATTGATAAATCAATTGCGTCAACCATACGGTAAAGCTGTTTTATTGCTAAGGATGAACTGAGTTTATTCTCTTCATCAAGTTTAATTAGATTGGTGATTTCTTTAATTTTAGGCTGAAGTTCTTTTTCAAAAAGTTTCTTAAAGTTTTTAGGTTCAGCCCATTGCCCTATTTGATGCTCCATTCGGTCAATTAACTTCGAAGCTTTTAGGATGTCTGTACTTGCTTCTAAAATTTGCTCATATTCTTGCTCAAGATTAGCAAGAGCCTTATCTGAGCCTTTTTCATAAGCATCAAGAAAATTAACATTAAGCCAATAATCTTTTAAATCAAGTTTTACAATGTCACTTACTAAAGTTTCTAGTTTCTCTGCAGTTTTAGTTGTTTGGCATTCTTTATAACAAAATGACAACCATTTTTGATGATCCTCATCATTTATCAAATGCTTTTTATGCTGAGCTAATTTTAAGAATTTTTCTTCATCCACTTGCTTTAAGTTAAAGCCTGCTTCTTTCACTTCGGTTTTTAATATCTTACGTTGGTCATATTTTGCAATTTCATTAAATAATGAAGTGGATAAAACACCAGATTTTCCTTTTGAGGAAATTAAACCATTTAATTTCTGATGAATATTCAAATAATTTAGCCTAATTTCCTGGTTCTGTGGATTAGCCTCCACTTCTTTTATTTCTTTATACAGCTCTATTCCGGTGATGATCAATTGCTCATAAGTGGATGAGGATATTTCTTTCTCGTTTTTGATACTGGTAACAAAATTAAGTAAATCTGCTAAAGTTTCTTTTTGTTTAGTAAATTCTGAATCTGTGCTTGGGAAAGTTAGAAGCTTTTTTAGATCATCTTTTATTTCTTTCTTTCCATATAATTTTGTTTCTCTTGGGCCTATTTCATCATGGATATAGCGGAATAATTTTTGGGTTGCATCTGGATTATTCCTGGCCTCAATCACTAATTCACCAATAGTTTGTGCCTGAACTTTAGGAGATTCATTACTAGGTCCCTGGATAAATTCACGTTTAATTGGGGTAACATGTTCTGCCAAGCTTGAACGAAATATTCCTTCTTCAATCAAACCATCTTGATATTGATCTTTATCAATTTGATAAATTGATCCATGCTGAGGATCAATAACTAAAACATTTCTCTCCAAGTTTTGTACCCATTTTTCAACTTCATCATAATCATTTGCATAAATAACTGGAATCGCCTGTGAGGTAAAAAAACCTGCTTCATGAGAAGTGTCAGGTGCAGTTTTATCAATAATAACTGCTCTAATGTTATTAGATTTGTTTTTTAAATAGCTACTTAAGGCCTGGTCGATGCTTTTGCAGACAATAACCTCTTTTTTGTTAGTTATTTTTTTAGCAACCATAACATCAGGAGTTATAACTTCTCCATCAATATATTGAGGTTTTTCTTGAGAGATAAAGTCATTACTCAAAGCAGAAGGGGCCATTCCTCTTCTTTTTCCTTCAGGTATCGGTCTTGCTTGAACGATATTAATTTTATTGTTATTTGGATCATAAACAAATTCAATATCCATGCGCATACCATATTTGCTCTGCACAAATTTAGAGAATTTAGCCAGGCGTATGCTCTGTTCTTCACTTAAAGATGGATTATGAGCAAGTTCTGAATTTTCAATTTCTTCTAATTCCATTTTTCTCTCGGCCTGATTAACAACAGGAACTATTCTAACTTTTTTATCGCCAATATATTGATGAACCACATCTTCATTAGTTACAAAGAAATTATCAAAATTACCTTTACTATTAACCACTAATTCACCATGGCCATATGCTGCTTGAACCCTAACATTCTTACTATCTGTATAAATTATTCCAGAAACCGGAGGAAGATTATCTTTAGAAGTTTCTCCAACTAACTCTTGAATTAAACATGGCATTAAAGGGGGGCTTTTTGTTATTTCTTCCCCAGATTTAAGTCTTTGCGACATTGACTTTTCACTAAAGTAAGAAGAAATTACTGCCCCAATAGATGAGCTAATCTTATCCCCATCTGAGGGTACACTTTCATTCCCGCCAGGATTTGCCACATCCACTCTGTCTTCATCGCCGGTGCTGCGCACCATTTGCTTTGCGCCTTCTTCCATTCCTTCAACAACAAATTTATGGCTTTTATCATTGAAAGCTACTTGAATCATTTCTTGAATCTCGTGTAATTTATCAATTGCTAATGGAGTTAAATTCTCAGTTGAGCTTCCTTGAGCTTGGGTAAATTCTTGCCATTTCTCTTGCCATAAAGGTGCATATTCATTTAAATGAGATATTATATTTTGATTTGAGATGCTGATATATTTTGGAACTTCAATCTCTATACCATCACCTTGGAGCTCATTGAATTCAAGAAGTATTTGATCTAAGAATTGAAGGTTAGCTGCTTTATAACCATTATCTTTAGCTAAATCTATTAGCTCCTGGGGATAAGAAGTTTTCATGACAATATATCCTAATTATATACCAAGTATTATTTTAGTCAGTAAGTCTTAAATTTTGATTAACAAAAGGGGTTATTTATTCTTCTGTGATTTTAAATAAAACAAAATTCCACCCATAAAATATAACAGATATAGGGTTGTGGAAATGAATTCGCTCATTGCCATTATTTTGCTATTAAAGAATATTAGCATAAATACAGTAGAAATAATGAATGCTGGAGCATTGGCAATAATTGCAAGTCTTAGTAATTGCTTGAAAGTTAGTTTAAACTTAAAGGCTCCAGAGCAAAGACTAGCAACAGAAGCATAAAAAGCAGTTTTAAATAAGGTTATAGCAAAATATATTAAACTACCCGATGTTACTCCTAAAATAATAATTATTGCGAGCAGTTTCTTTTGGGTTTTTAACATGAATGAGATCAATGAAGAGGTGTTTATTATTTTTTCATCTTGATCCATTAGAAAATCATTATACGAAATTGTAAAATAAGAAGAGTCTAGTAGGTTCATAACCATTCCATAAGCTGTGAATGCTATTAGCGTGTCTGGATATTTCTCAGAAGTTCTGGCATCAAGATCCACGACTAAAAAATTTTTTACAGGCCCCACATAAATAGGTGATGTTATATTCTCATCAACAAAAACTGCTCTATCTTCAATTATTTTCATTTCAGGTATTTGTTGAATGAAGGAGACAAAATCTTGATTTTTAAAATTAATATTTGAAACAAAAATAAATAAACATATAGAAGAGATTAGGGATATTAATATTGAGAATTTAAGTAAGAATCCGAGCCCCCAATGTTTCCATTTTTTTGCTACTTCAATATATAAATTGGGAGAATAAAAAGAGAGAATTATTATTCTAAAAAAGTTTTTTAAGGTCATCATTTTATCCTAGATTTAATTTTGTTAGTGCTTTCTGAACAATGTTCTCTTTAGTTATGGCAAAATATTTATATAATTCTTTTGCTGGGGCAGAAGCGCCAAAACTTTTCATTCCAATGAATATTCCATTTCTGCCTATATATTTTTCCCAGCCTTGTCTTATTCCAGCTTCCACAGCTATTTTTATACTAGAATTATCTAGTAATTCTGATTTGTATTCTTCAGATTGTTGGTCAAATATTTCCCAGCAAGGAATGGAAACAATTCTAGTTCCAATATTTATGTTATGAAGATCTTTTTGGGCCTCAATAGCAATTTCTACTTCTGAGCCAGTGGCAAAAATTGTAACTTGAAGCTTTCCATCATGTGGAGAAATTATATATCCTCCAAATTCAGATAGATTTTTAGATGAATCACTTCTTAAAGCGCTCACGTTTTGGCGAGTTAGAGAAAATAAACTTGGAGAATTTTGTAATTTCATAGCAATTTCATAGCATTCTGCTGTTTCCACGCTGCAAGCAGGACGAAAGACATATAAATTAGGAATTCCTCTTAATGAAGCTAAATGTTCAATGGGTTGATGGGTGGGGCCATCTTCTCCCAGGCCAATTGAGTCATGCGTCATAATATATAATACTTGCAATTCCATTAATGCGCTAAGGCGAATTGCAGGGCGGCAATAATCACTAAATACTAAGAAAGTTCCAGCATATGGGATGAAACTTCCATATAATGCAATACCATTCATTATGGCTGCCATGGCATGTTCTCTAATGCCATAATAAATATAATTTCCTGAGAAGTCATCTGCTGTTATGGCATGAAAATCTTTGGGCTTGGTTAAGTTAGATCCTGTTAGATCAGCTGATCCTCCAAGAAGATTTGGAATATCTTTTGTCAAGGCTTCTAAAATCATACTAGATGCTTTTCTAGTTGAAATATTTAGTTTTTCTAGAGCTAATTTCTTCGTTAATATATTTAGATTATTATTCCAATTATCTGGAAGTTTAAAATCAATATTTTTATTATTAGCTTTATGTTTCTTTCCAACTGCGCGCCATAATTTTAAAATGTTTTTAGGTATTTCAAACGGAGGATAATCCCAGTTTAGATTATTACGCGTTTGAGATACTTCTTCTGGGCCTAAAGCTGCCCCGTGACATTGTTCTGTGCCTCCTTTGTTGGGAGAGCCATAGCCAATAACAGTATTGCAAGCAATTATAGTTGGTTTATCTGAAGTGTGGGCCGTTTGAAGTGCGTTTCTAATTTGATTAAAATCATGTCCATCAATGCTTTGAGCATTCCATCCAGCAGATTTAAATCTGGCAATAGTATCATCAGAAATGGTAAGGTCAGTGGGGCCATCAATAGAAATTTTATTGTCATCAAATAACACTATAAGCTTATTTAGTTTTAAATGACCAGCTAAAGATATAGCCTCTTGGGAGATTCCCTCCATCAAGCAGCCATCACCGCAAATTACATAAGTATGATGATCAATTTCGCTTCCTCTATTCTCTAGCATTTGTTGAGAGATGGCCATTCCAACTGCATTGGCCAGGCCTTGTCCTAATGGGCCGGAAGTGGTTTCAACACCAGAGAGTTTTTCATGTTCTGGATGACCGGCGGTTTTACTTTTTAGTTGACGAAAGTTTTTTAAGTCTTCTAAAGTGATATCTTTATATCCAGTTAGATATAGCAAAGAATAGATAAGCATTGAACCATGACCGGCTGATAATACAAGGCGGTCACGATTCTGCCAATCGGGCTTTTGAGGATCAAACTTTAAAAATTCAGAGTATAAAATTGTGGCTACATCAGCCATTCCCATGGGCATTCCTGGATGACCAGAATTTGCTTTTTCAACAGCGTCTAGGCTTAGGAATCGAATGGCATTTGCCATTAATTTGTAATTTTTATCGTCCACGAATTTTTAAGATATATTTTATTGGTCTGTCTTTATTATACAAATATATTATGTTTGTTCAAGGAGTAAGCCATATAAAAGATTGGGAGTTTTTCGTGAGAATTTTAACAAGGATCTATGTTTTATGTAAGACTAGATCCTTGATAATGATAGAAATTAATTTCTACTGATCTTGATTATTTTCATCTATAGCATCATTGACTGTAGTACCGGCTGCTCCTCCAACTATGGCACCTGGAATTGCTCCTGCAGGTGTACCCGTTGCTTTATAAGAAGCTGCCCCTCCTGCTACTCCTCCAACTACTGCGCCCACTGCGGTTCCTTTATTTGGTTCTGGTCGAGCTTGAGCAATAGTCGCCAATGATATTGCTGTGAGTGCTACTATTCCTAATGTAGTTTTTTTCATTTTAATTCTCCTTTTAAGTTTATATAGAAAAATATCCATATTATTAAAGTGTAAACTTCTTATTTCTTGGGATCAATTTATATTTATTATCTTATTGCAGTTATAGAGATGATATATTATGCTTTCTTAGCAATAAGGAGCATAATTATGATAAACGCAAAGACCAAGAGATCCACTTTATTTCTAACTTTAGGCAGTATCTTTGAATATTATGATTTCATGATATATGGCTTAATGAGTGGATATTTAGGGCCATTATTTTTTCCCAGTGAGAGCGTTTGGATTAGTCAATTACAGGCTTTCACATTTTTTGCTTTAGGTTACATAGTTCGCCCTTTAGGTGGTTTGGTTTTTGCCATTTTAGGTGACACTACTAATCGAAAAAGAATATTCATTTTAAGTAATTTCATTTTAGCAATATCAACTGTTATAATTGCTGTTATACCTAATTACAGTCAAATTGGAATCACAGCCACAATAACTTTAGTTGTTTTAAGGATGTTACAGGCAGCAAGCTTTGCTGTGGAACTTCCCGGTGCAATGACTTTAATTAAACAAAACACTGATGCTCCCACAAGAAGTTTTAGTTTTGTAATATCTGGAGCATCTTTAGGGGCAATTTTTGCTACTGCAAGTTTATATATATTAGAGAATGTTTTTACCTTAGAAGAGATTTTAAGTTTTGCCTGGAGAATTCCATTTATTATTGGATCAGCCTTGTGTTTGGTAAGTGCTTTAATGAGAAAGAAATTACCTAATACTCCTGAAGTTAAGGATAAATCTTCTGTATTTGCAGATTTAATATTTCAATATAAGAATGTTATATATTCCACTCTTATTGTTTCTTTACAGGCTTTTTTAGTTATTATGAATATATTCTTCCCAAGTTTTATTCCTAAGTTTTATGGTTATGAGGTGAAGGAAGTATATTTAGCAATCACTATTTCTTTAGTATGGGCAGTTGTTTATGCACCTGTTTTTTCTTATCTAACTCATAAAATATCTAAAGCTGGTTTATTAAGAGCTGTTATAGCATCAGCAATATTTTTAGGGTTAGTTATCAACTTCCTATGGCTGCGCCATAGCTTTAGCAATTTGCTAATAGGTTTATTTATCTATCAAACCATTACGGTTAGTTTAATTACTTTAATGTTTCCTTTAATGGCTGAAATTTTTCCATCCAAAGCCAGATTCACCTTAACCACTGTTTGCTATAATATGGGTTATTCCATCATGGCTTTCAGTCCAATGTTAGTAGCTAAACTTTCTGACCACTGGAAAAGCCCTTTTGCTATGTGGCTTATATTAATTGGGTTATCCATCTTTGTCCTGGTGAATATAGCCAATTTGGGGCATAGGGAAGAAGGTTAATCTTTATTTGAAGGGTAACATTCTTTTTATCCATAGGAATTAATGGTGTTCTTTAGCATTTTTATACTCCTTATAATTATGATTTAAGTTAGTATATCATAAGATAAGGAAAAATTTCCATTTTACATAACAGGCATTAAATTCATTCCTTCCTCTTCAGCTCCTGCTAGTTTAACTCCTCCTTCAAGAAATATGGGTAACTTAGGCATTAAATTATCATCTATATCAATTGGTACATAGGAAGCGTTATAAGGTTTCATAAATTCAAATTTATCCATCTCATCTGTTTTGATAGATAATTTATATTGATTATTTAATCTATCGTTAGTTTCTTTGATTGATTCTTCAAATTCCTGTCTTTCAGCAGAAGGTATTATTTTTTTGACCATTCCTAATGAAGTGGTAATGAGAATAATTGGTTTTTTAGATGAAGATTCTTGTTTGTTGCTCTCTCCATTATTATTGTGTTTATTGGCATATCTTGCTCCACCGCCGAAGCCACCACCACCTCCGGGGTGATTATTTTCATTATTATAGCTTTGCATATTATAACCTCCGGTAGAATAAGGAGGGTATGAGCTATAATTAGATGCAGGAACTACGGGGATATAGATTACGTGGTGGTATTCAACCACTAATACTTGCTGTGCAGGTGGTGCAGGGTTATGGACTTCAGAATTAATTGAAAACTGATTACCATATTCATCAATGATGCAAGATGCGCCTGGAAGCAAGAAACCTTCGACTCTATTATGATTTTGATCAAGGTAATGTATATTGCATGGTATTCTAAGAGTGGTAGATTGTGAAGAATCTTGTTTAAATAATTGAGTGTTAGCAATTGAAATATGTTCTCCATATTGATTTATGGCAAAGTCTGCACCTGGAAGTGTAAATGCTTCAATTATTTTCCCTTGTAAATTAACATAATATGTATTGCATTGTGGATAGATAAATTTTTGTTGATTTACTATATGATCTTGCTTTGCTTCATCCACTTGAATAGGAAGTTTTGATTCTTGTTTTGCAGGTTTCTTTATTTCTGAAGATGATTTCTGTTTTTTACCAAGTTTTTGGGGAATATTTAAGATTGTTTTAAGAGTATAAGTTTTATCTTCATTATTTGATGAATGTTGCCCTGCTTTATGTTCTACTTCTTTTTCAGAAAGTGGTTTTATTTGATCCTCTTCTATATTAGATGCTTGTTGCCTGTTATCATCTTGAACTGCTATTTTCGGTGAAAGTTTTACTTGAGAAACTTTTTGCTCTTGTGGAGATTTTATTTCTTTTTTAGGAGATGGTTTTGGCTGTGGTGCAGGTTCGTTCTTTTTCTTTACTTGGTTATCAGAAGGGTGTGTTGTTTGAAAGGTTTTTGTTTCAGAATATAATAGTGTACGTATTTCTTCTTGCTTTAACTCCTTTTCATTTTTTTCTACTGCTAAGTGCTTTTTGCCAGAAGATGTTGCAATTCCAATTTGCCCATTTTTACCAATTTCAATATAAAGAAGTTTTCCTCCGTTTGATTCATTATTTTTTTCTTCTTTTTTATCTTTACGACCTTTTGTCTTTTTTTTCCTTTTTGAAGAAGTTTCTGGTGTTATGGCCATGCTCTCATCACCTTCCTCCAAAAGAAGACTAGAATAAAATTGAGCAACTTCTTCTTTAAGTTTAACAGCTTTATCATATGCCAATTGATATACATCTGGAGGAATTAGTGATTCTATATTTCTTGCTTCAGATTTGGTTTTCTTTACATTATCACGCAGTTCTTGTGGAAGAAGATGTTCTAATTCTTCCATTTTGCGCTCAATTGTATCAATTCTTTCTTTAAGAGAAAGATCTTTATTTTCAGCGATTTCTTTTAAAATCTTAATAACCGAATGATCATATCCTATCTCTTCTGATAAACCATTAACTAGAATTTTTAAAATAATTTTTTCAGCAGCTTGTTGTTCTTTATAAGTTTTATTTTTTTCCTCAATTATAAATTCTATTTTCTTTATTTTAGCCTTAATAAGTTCGTTCTTTTCTTTGAAGTTTAAGTTTTTGTTTTTAATAATTTTTTCTATTTTATTAGCTGTTTTTTTGATGAATCTTAACTGTTCTTTTTCGTTTAATATTTTAAAACTAGAAATAAATTCTTCCTTTGTATATCCAGTAGCGTAAGCATCTTCATTCTCACCAGGAATATAAATTTTCCCATGCAAAGCCTTATTATTTTCTGCTTTTAGTAATTTAATATATTTAGAGAATAATTTCTTAGCTTTGCCTTGTAGTCCCATGTTTCTTAGTATGTTGAAAACGGTTTTATAATGACTGTAATTAAGTAATACTTCATTATGTAAATGTTTTAAAATGACGTTTTCTTGATCACCTCGATGAATTATTATAATAAGTTTTAATAGACCAATTTTATCTTCATGAACATCCCATTTATTAGCAATATTTTCTGCTATTATAGGAAGAAGTATTTCTTGAATTTTAATAATTTGCGCTTCTTGTTCATACAGCATATTTTGCGCAATATAGCTAAATAGTTCTAAGGTTATGAGTCTCTGATTTTTTAGTTCAGTTATAAGTTTCGCGCCTGTTATATCTCCAGATCTTAGAATAATAGTTTCAATTATTAATGTTTTTAATTCATCCGTGTAACTATTCCATATTTTTGGCTGGATGAATTTTAAACAAACCTCGTAATTTCCTCTTATAAAAACTTCAGATAAAATTTTCCCTGCAGACTCTGTTATTTTAAAAAATCTATCAATTATGTATTGAATTATACATTTATTATTCCAATTAATTGCCATGCTAAAAATCATATGGATTTCTCTTAAGAAATCTTGATCTGCTTTTAAATTGTTAGTTGTGTCTTGTAAATATTTGATTACTTCTTGAGATTTTTGTTTTGAAAGAAGATAAATATTTATTTTAACAAAATCTTCAATAGATTCATTGTTTAGTATTTCATTCCATTGTGCTTCTGTAATTTGATTAGTGATTTCATCCAATATAGGTGAAGGTAAATAATAATGTGCATTGCTCAATGCTATTACTCTTGGATCAACTCCATATAAACTTAAATTATAAATTACCTTTTTTGCTAGTAATTGTAATATTTCTTCACAATAGATTGTGTCATACTTATATTGTATGTTGCTTTTTATTAGGGGTGAGAAATGATTTAATATGAGCTCTATAATCATATTAATTTTAACAATCTGATTATTGAATTCATTGCTATGGTTTAGAATTGTATCAGTAAACTGATATTCCTTAAGCAATTGCTCTAAGATGGTGAGATTATTTTTTTTAGCTCCTGATTCTACTTTCGTTTTTTCTTGGGATATTTCATCTTTTTCTTTATTAAACAGATCAACTATCAGGTCTAAATAATTTTTTTCGTCTTGTTCTGCAGGAAGTTCTGGGTCATTGGCATATGCTTGGACTTCTGCTGTTATAGCAGCAATTATTTCTCTGTATGTTTCTTGATTTATTCCAATATATTCTAATAATTCTTCTTCGTTTAAGGTGCCATCTTCAGGAGTTATTCCAAGATGGGAGTAGGTGTCATGTTTAAAATTTTGTTTTTCTTGATCCATATATCTTTATCCTCAGTATCCTCAGTTAAATTTGATTAGCTATAGCACATAAGGTAATCAAACTCTAGTTTTTTATTAAAAAAATCGCTTAATAAGATGGAAGTGTTAACTTATGCGTATGAACCAACTGCATGGCCAGAGGACCAGGCCCATTGAAAATTATATCCTCCCAGCCAACCGGTTACGTCCACCACTTCGCCAATGAAATATAAACCAGGTACTTTATTAGCCATCATGGTTTTGGAGGATAATTCTTTGGTGTCAATCCCGCCTTTGGTTACTTCTGCCTTTGCATAGCCTTCGCTGCCATTGATATTGACTATAAATCTATGTAGTTGATTAGCTATATCCTCTAAATCTTTTGTCTTATAGTCGATTAGTCTTTTAGAATTATTTGTACAGAAATTGTCTACAAATCTTTTTGGCAGATATTCTTTTAAGAAACTGCTAAGCTGAGATTTACTATGTCTATTTTCTAGTAATAATTTGTTTAAATTTAAATGAGGAAGGAGATTAAGCTGAATTTTATCTTGATTTAGATTTTTAATATAAGACGATATTTGCAGGATTGCTGGTCCGCTTAATCCTCTATGGGTAAATAAAATATTCTCTCTAAAGTTAGTTTTATCATAGGAAGCTATTGAATCTATAGATATGCCGCTTAAAGTTTTATAAAACTCAAGGTCTTCTTTTGAAACAGTTAATGGCACTAAAGCAGGTTTTGGTTCTATAATGTTTAAGCCAAATTGCTTGGCAATTTTATAGCCAAAATCTGAGGCTCCCATTTTAGGGATGGAAAGCCCGCCACTGGCAATGATCACAGATTCGCTAGTAAAAATTCCTTTATTTGTTTTTAGTTTAAATAATCCTTCCTTGGTTATGTTGGCTATGGATGTTTCTAATAAAACATCCACATTTGCTATTCTACATTCATTAATTAACATATCTATTATTTGAGAAGAGGGGCCATCGCAGAATAATTGACCCAGAGTTTTTTCATGATAGGCAATGTTATATCTCTCAACTAGTTTTATAAAGTCATGTTGATTATATCTAGAAAGGGATGATTTAATAAAATGAGGATTCTTTGATATATAATTCTGGCTATTGGCATTTATATTGGTGAAGTTGCATCTTCCACCGCCAGATATTTTAATCTTCGCGCCGATTTTATTGCTGGCTTCTAGTAGCAAAACTTTTCGCCCGCGCTGGCCGGCAGTTGCTGCTGCCATTAAACCTGCTGCCCCAGCACCAATTATAATCACGTCATATTTGTTGTTGTTATGAATCATCTTATTGATAATTTAAATCTTTCTTGCAGAAAAATAACATGTTGGTAAGAAAAAGTCTATTTTTAGGATATAATCATTACACTTAATAACATAGATAATATAGAACATATATGAAAATAATAGATTTAGATTTATTTGACCCTTCTAGAAATCGGCAAGTGCCAGTACTGGTTTATATGCCAGAGATAATAAAAGACTCTTTACCGGTGGTGATATTTAACCCTGGATATCAAGATCAAAAAGATTTAGTGAAGCCAGGTAATGTTTTAGCTCATAGGAAATGGAAATATTTAGCTGAATATTTTATTGGCAAAGGCTATGCGTTTATTTCTATTCAGCATGATTTAGCAGGTGATACAGACGGCTTGGAAACAATTGACCCTAAATTACCCTCTGTTGAGGGGCGTAAACATCTATGGCTTAGAGGGCAGCAAAGTATTTTATTTGTTATTGATGAATTAAGAATAAAATATCCTAATTTTAATTTTGATAATTTTATTATCGCGGGTCATTCAAATGGTGGCGATATGGCAAAATTTTTCAGCAATAACTTTGAAGATAGAATTTCTTGTACAATTGTTTTTGATGGCAGAAGATGTCCTATCAAACCTGGAAGTAAACAGCGATTACTGATGTTTGAAGCTAATGATACTTCAACAGAAGTTGGTGTTCTGCCAGATGAAGGTACTCAAGAAAATCCAAAAAGAATGGAGCTTGAATGGGTTGTTATTAAGCCGGTGGAGGCATTTCACACTAGCTATCGTGATGATCTTATTTCTGAAGAGCTAAAGGTAAAAGTGCTAAAGGCTTTGGATTTCTTTTTATAAAGAGGAAATACTATACATTAAGACAGGAAAATTTGAAACCAAATAACTTAAAATCTTCTCTTCTGTTAAGACTTCAGAACTTGCAATTTCTTTAATTATGGATTGTACTTTGATCAGGTAACTCACCCATTAACGATGAAATCTCTTGGGCATAATTAATAATTGACTGAACATCAGACATAGCCCTATTTATTTTCCCGTCAAATTCATTATTTGAAACTGCCACATTTAATGTATGCGCGGCCATGCCAAATGGAGCTGCAAATATACTAGTAAATATAGCCATGCCTCCTGCTATATTCGTATCATAATCAGCCAGTTCAAAAGCTTCATTTACTTTATCCTTATTTTGCAAGGTAAATTCCATTAATGATCTGAATGCAGTTTCAGTTATTTTTGCTTGTTGCAATAAATCCGAAAGAAGAAACTCTTTATTAACATAAAAATTATACTTTAAATAATGAGTTAATTGGTCTGCTTTATAAAATTTATCTGCAAAATCGCTATAAATTTTATCATTACAATTTGGCGTTGGTTTTGGATCTGATACACTCATAGATTTATAATAAGTTTTTGAACATTTATATTCATCTCCTAGCTTACTCATACGGCCCGAGTTATATGAAATAGAAGCTTGCAAATACTTTAATTTATCACATATATTTTCAACAGGAGATAATTTTTTTAAATCTGATAAACCGTCTGTTTTTTCAGTAATTGTTGGACAACTGAATTTCATATCATTAATTTTATAGAATTCATAATGGTTGTAGTCTTTAATTTTTACTTCTTCACGGCCTTGGGTATTTATGTTGGTGTTATATTCGTTTTGAGAATTCCACATTTTACTTACACCATCTTTCTTGGTTGTAACTTTACCTGTATTTATATCAATTTTAAATTCACCATACTCTTTCTGCATTCGTTTTATTAAACTTCTCTTAACCATATTTACCCCATTTAAGTTAATGAATTAATTATTACAGGGAGCATAATAAACAAAGCGTTAATAAATGTCAACTAATAATTCACGTAAGTTAAAATAATTTTATAATATATATCCATCTTATAACTAAGAAAGATCCCCCTTATATATTCCCTGTATATTGAACAGGTTAATTAGGATTATATGGAGCTAATTGCTAATTCTGCTTCAAATTCACTAACATTGATATCTGATCAAATATAGTTTAAACTTAATTTGATTTTAAGTTTATAATTTTTTCTTGGAGTAAAATATTATGTTATATTCCAACAAACATAACGAAGTTAGTGGATACGTTGCCTGGATTCTAAGGGCAGAAGCTTTGGTAGTGTTAATTGCGATGATTATTTATTATCAAAATGCACTGGAAACCCCCTGGAAAACTTTCTTCATTTTATTTTTTATCCCAGATATTAGTTTATTAGGGTATTTTATAAACAAGAAAGTTGGAACATTTTCTTATAATTTAATGCATTCATACATTAGCCCATTAGTTATTGGGACTATTTTTTGGTATTATTCTCTTGATGAACTTAACTACCTCATTGTTATCTGGATAGCACATATTGGTTTCTATAGAACATTAGGATTTGGATTAAAATACTTTGATGGTTTTAGATTCACCCATCTAAAAAATATTGGTAGATATTAAAGAATAATTATTAGATAACACTATAATATTGGCTTTGTAACGTATCAGATAATAACTTAATGCTTTGCTGAAGTTCTTCAATTCCTTCGCCATCTAACTGAGTTTGGTTAATAGAATATCCTTTAGTTAAGTAACTATTTAATACTTTAGTAGCCCATTTCCTAAATTGAGTACCTTACTTAGAATTAATTCGAGAACCAACAGATATAATTGTATCAAGATTGAAATGTTCAATTTGTCTTAAAACATTATGTCCACCTTCAACTTGCGCATTATCCTTATCATTCTGATAAATTACTATAGATTGTTCATTACTCATAATTACTCTCCATTCTTTCTGGTAAAAATCCTCCAACTTGTGCATTCCACATCGTTTTATATAAACCACCTTGAGATAATAATTCTTCGTGAGATCCATCTTGAACTATTTTTCCTTTATCAAACACTAATATCCGGTCCATATGCAACAGAGTTGAAAGGCGGTGAGCAATAACTAGAGTGGTTTTATCTTCCATCAATTTAAATAAACTATCCTGAATATAGTTTTCTATGATTGAATCTAATTGTGATGTGGCCTCATCTAAAATTAAAATGGGACCATCTTTTAAGAATGCTCTTGCTATTGATATTCTTTGTCTTTGCCCACCTGATAACTTAATTCCCCTTTCTCCAACTAATGAATCATAACCTTCAAGTAAATTATTGATAAATTCATCTGCATGAGCTTTCTTAGCAGCTTCTATGACCTCTTCCTCACTAACCCCCATTTTACCATAAGCAATATTATCCATGATTGAACGATGAAATAAGGTGGGGTCTTGAGGTATCATGGCAATGTTTTTACGCAAGCTATCTTGGGTAACAGTTTTTATATCTTGACCGTCTATCAAAATTTTTCCTTCATTAATCTCATACAACCTTAATATAAGATTTACAAAAGTTGTTTTACCACTACCAGAATAACCTACTAGACCAACTTTCTGCCCAGGTTTTATGGTGATTGATTTGTCTTCAAAAAGTGGTGTTGAACCCTTGTAATGAAATTTAACTTTATCAAAAACTATCTCTCCTTTACTGCAATTTAAGGAGGTGGCATTTTCTTGGTCTTGAATCTCAATTGGCTCCATTAATGAAGCAATACTTTGCTTGCATTTCCCAATAGCTATATTAAAATCATCCACTACAGACATTGTCCACCACATTATATGAGCGGTTTCCATTGAAAGCCCAAGAATTAAAACAAAATCACCAATAGTAACCAAGCCTTCACTATAAAGCAAAACTAACCAATAAGCAGAAATCCCCATTAAAATAGCCATTAATCCTCCTTGCACGCAATGTAGGATAAAAGCATAGAAATAATTATTACTATATGCTTCACGTTGCTTCTTAAAAAAAGGAATCATTCTTAGTTTTTCATAAGAACTCTGCGCAAAAATTCTAATATTATTATGGTTAGACAGTGAATCAACCATCTCTCCCACAATTTTTGATTCTCTTGAAGCCTGAATATTAGAAAGTATGCTAAGCTTCTTTGACATAGCAACACTAATGCTTACAAAAAATATTATCCATATAAGCATAGTTATGAAAAACAGATAATTTACAAAGTAAATTACAATAAAAGTAACCATTAATGTTGAAAAACCTCTTAAGAAATTTGAAGCAACATCTGTTATTAGTTTTTCAATTCCATCCGCCAAGTTGGTGATTTGTTTTGAAATTTTCCCTGTTAAATGATCCTGATAAAATTGATATGACTTACCTAAAACAAATTCCACAGTTTCACTTACTACACTATTAATTATGTATGGCACATATTTAGAGCGAATATAATCAATCCCACGCCAAGTAAAGTTATCAAATAATATAAAGTTGATAACAATTAGACTAATAGGCAAAATCAAAACAGAAACATTCTTTCCATCCACCGATAGATTAACTATATTTTTGAGTAAAAGACTATTAAATGGCCCCCATAACCCAGCCATTAGGCTTAAAAAAACAAAGATTGCAACCGTGATTTTATATTTTCGTAAAAAATGCCATATGAATGGATAAAGGGTTTTTGGTAATTCTTTTTGCATTTTATATTACTCCTATCTATAAGATAGATTGCTCTTTTTATAAAGTAATTATATAATAAAAACTTAAACATACTAAATTAATTTATAGCTCCCTATGAATCCATTCAAACATTACCGAGAATCTGTAATCATTCGTGACAATCTTAAATGCCACCATATAACTGCCGGTGAAGGATCTTATTACGCTGGATATTATCATGGAAAAAATTTTGAAGAATGCGTGATGTACTTAGATGAAATTGATAATAAAGTTGATCCAAGCGAAATAGATAAACTCTCAATAGGAAAATATTGCTCCATTGCCACTGGAGTTAAATTCATGATGTGTGGAACGCAGGGACATAATTACAACTGGATTGCCACCCATCCCTTAATTGATTTTGATAACACAGGCTTCCCCGGTCATCAATGGAAGGGAGATACTATAATTGGCAATGATGTTTGGTTTGGTGCTGAGAGCCTTATCATGCCTGGAGTTAAAATTTCTGATGGAGCAGTTATAGCTTCCCGTGCAGTGGTAACTAAAAACATAGGCCCATATGAAATTTGGGGAGGAAACCCAGCAAAATTCATTAAAAAACGTTTCTCAGATAGCCATATTGAGAAATTATTACAAATTAAATGGTGGGATTGGGACAGAGAAACTATCAAGCGCAATTTAAAATATTTAAGATCAGCCGATATTGATGGATTATGGAAGAAGCATTTGAATAAAGAGTTATAGCCTTAAGTTTTTCGTAACCCTTGGGAGGAGGGGGCAGTAAAAGCTTTAAACTGTATTATCGGCGCTAAAACGCCAGGAATGACAACCACCTTGTCGTGAGTTAGCTATAATTTTGTAAAACTCAGGATTGATACCAAATTAAACAAAAAGAATAATCGATTTAAAGAATTTATAAGCTGTCCGCATAACTGCTCATAGCGCTATCACATCCAGAATAATAACGATCAACTATAGATTCATTATCAATAATTTCAGAATTATACCAAACCTGATCCTCATGCTCCATTAGTGCTCCTACGGTTTCCGCACCATATTCTTTAGCAAGATGATTAATATCATTGTTAGATAATTTACTAAAATCAGCTCCAACCGCATGTAGCATATCAATCCCGCCTTTACCATACTTATTTAACACAGGCATAATATCTTCTTTGCCCATCTTAGCAAAATCAATACTTACATCACCTAAGAACTCAACAACATCTAACCCTTGATCTAAAATAAGATGAGAAAGATCATCTGGCCCTAACATATCAAAATCACTACCTGAGTCTTTTAATAACCAGAGAGACTCATTACCATATTCTTTAGCAACGGCAACAATATCACCTCCAGTCATTTTAGAGAAATCAACTCCACCTATTGCAGCTAGAAATGAGATATTTTCTAATCCATGATGTCTAACAAAATCAACTATATTCTTGCCAAGAAACTTACTAAAATCTGTTCTCCATTCTTCAAATAACTTTAGACAATCCTTACCATAAATCGTAGAGATAAAAATAATATCTTTTCCTTCCATCTGACTAAAATCTACACCAGCATCTTTTAAGTAATATAAAGAATCCTTACCATATTTTTTAGCAACGGCAGTAATATCGCCTCCGCCCATTTTACTTATCTTAATATCAAGATCATTAAAAGAAGGAATAATTTCCAGCCCATAATTTACAATAAGATGGGCAATATCATCTGGGCCTAACATATTAAAATCTGCATCCGCATCTTTTAACCACTGTAGAGCATCCTTACCATGTTTTATAGTAATATCAACAATATTATATCCATATAGTTTAGCAAAATTAGCACCAGCAGTTTTTAACAACGAAATATAATCCTTACCATATTTTTTAGCTAACAAAGTAATATAACGTCCACTCATTTTGTCAAAATCTGCACCTGCATCTTTTAGAAGATTAATAGATTCTATGCCATTCTCCATTATGATATCATAAATATTATAGTCACTTATCTTAGAGAAATCAGCTTTTATCATTTTTAAAGTTAGAACGCTCTCTATGCCATATTTTTCAATAATACCCACCGTGTCTAAGTGACCACTCTGGTAATCATAAATTAATTTTATTTTATCAAATTGTTGATATATAAATTCACTAGTTCCTATTATTCCTATGCTTGACTTTATATATTGATAATAAGGAAGATGAAGATATGTCTGTTTTGGAAAGGCTTGTAAAGACTCCTCCAAGAGCTCTTCCAGTGATACTATAGAATTTAGAGCGGCTTGTGTATTTTTTAGTCCAAATACTTCAATATAATTTACCAAGTTGATATAATTCATTGTAGACAATTTTAGTTCTTTGGAGATCTTTACCAACTTATCCATATAATTCTCTGGAGTAACTTGATCTGAAATCAACATAGAAATAACCTTGCTGTTCATATTTTGAGTGATGCTAGTTATACTACCTATCATAAATTCTGGAGTAAATTTACATTTCTTGTAATAATTAAAAGAATAAATATAAGAAGAAGCAGTATAAACTGCTGTTAAAGCCAATGTTATATACATAAATAAAACAGGGAATAAAATTAATGCGAGGGAATATATAACAAAAAAGTTAATTTCTGTCAATGTTTGTGATCAAGCTACAAACTGTAAAAAATTATCCGATTGTTTTTCTAGCATGCTCTCTAGCATGTCCTAGGTCTTCTGGCACATCAATTGAAATGGGAATTTCCTTAGATATTCCAACTCTAATGATCATATCATTTTCTAAAGCCCTTAATTGCTCTAATCTCTCAGTAATTTCAAGAGTGCTTTGAGGAAGCTCTATATATTTTTTAAGCGCAGCGCGGCGATAGGCATATATCCCCACATGATAGAAATAATCTGCCTTAGATAAATCTTTTGAATATGGGATTGGCAGTCTTGAGAAATAAAGTGCATGATGGTTATCATTAAACACCACTTTCACCACATTAGGATCCTTCACATCATCCATATCAGTTATCAAAGCCGCCATGGTTGCAATATCAGATCTTTGGTCTTTATCTAATTCTTGCACCACTCCTGAAATAGAAGAGGGGTCAAAAAATGGCATATCACCCTGTAAATTAATTATATATTCAAATTTCTTGTCCGGATCAATAATGTTCAAGGCCTCATAAGATCTGTCTGAGCCTGATTGATGATGGTCACCTGTCATCACAACCTTAACACCATAATCCATAACTAGTTTAAAATGATCTTGATGGTCGCAAGCTACAACAATATTACTAAAACCAGATTCACGTGCACGATCAATTACATGAAGGATCATTTCTTTCCCCTCAATATCAACATGAAACTTTCCTGGTAGACGAGTTGATGCCATACGGATTGGAATAATAATTACAGTTTTATCATCTAAATTAGTCATTTACATACCTTATTTAAAAATATTCTCATATTTAACAGCATAATCGAAAGTTTATGATTGACAAGTTTTATAATCTTGCTACAAATAGAAGCCTGTTCTTTTTTATGTGCCCATAGCTCAGTTGGTAGAGCATTTGACTTTTAATCAAAGGGTCGTAGGTTCGAATCCTACTGGGCACACCAACAAATCCGCTAGGTTTAATAAATCACAAAAGTTTGAAAATAAATACTAGGTCACAAATAGGTCGTAGGAAAAGTGATTTAAGATGATAGAATAAAGCTATAACAGTTAAAAATGAAATTATGTTATAATTTTATTGAGACTAATCTCTAATTTCTGATAGAAAAATTCTTGTAAAAACTCTCAAGAAAAAATTTTAACTACCAAAATCTCTAAAACCTTATCTCACAACGGCCCCTTAAATGATTTTAGGATCTATAATATATTCCCATTAAAAACAATCATATTAATATAAGAGAAATAACACTAGGTGGATCATTCTGAATATATGATTTTTCAAACATTGTGATGTAGTTAATATTATAAGGTTTATGGGGATATTTGGCTCATTTGAAAAAAAATGAAAAATAATCAAAAAAAGTTGAAATTGGTTATTGACATACAAAAGGAATCGATATATAACTCCTTCTACCAAATGTTGTATGAAATTGTTTAGAGAAGAAATGTAGGTGGTGGTGTAGTTTTTAATAAACTTATCCATCACTTACGGTAAAATATACCATAGTAAAGTGATGCGAACAAAAGCCTGTCGATTTAATATTGAACATGGATTAAATTTGAGAGTTTGATCCTGGCTCAGAACGAACGCTGGCGGTATGCTTAACACATGCAAGTCGAACGAACGAAGCTCTAGCTTGCTAGAGATTAGTTAGTGGCAAACGGGTGAGTAACACGTGGGAATCTACCCAGTAGTACGGAATAACAGTTGGAAACGATTGCTAATACCGTATAGTATCGAGAGATTAAAGATTTATCGCTACTGGATGAGCCCGCGCCAGATTAGATAGTTGGTGGGGTAATGGCCTACCAAGTCCTAGATCTGTAGCTGGTCTGAGAGGATGATCAGCCACACTGGAACTGAGCCACGGTCCAGACTCCTACGGGAGGCAGCAGAGGGGAATATTGCACAATG